>CAINWC010000154.1 GCA_903854305.1 uncultured Pseudomonadota bacterium
TGTTATATATTACTTTTTCTTACTTTCAATAATTTTTAAAATTTCAATAACCGCATATCTTCCTATATGTGAATCAGTACAACCATTAGCTTTTGAACAATCTCTGTCATTGAGGGATCATTTTTATGCAATTGGGCATCACCGTCTATTTGATCTACGGCCCAGCCAGCACCAATAGATATTAAGGTTGCAACAACCATTACAATCATAGTGCGTGAACGTGTGCCGCTGACTGATTGAGCGTCAAAGAAACGATTCAAGCCATACACCGCAAATGAGAATACCGCCGTAGAAATGATGAAGTTAAGCATATGTGCCATTAGCCTTAGTTCAACGGGACTTGTGCTTCATGCCCACCTGGTCTATATCGATCCATGACACTATCTAGCACATCATTAGTAATTCTAGGGTTAACTTGCTGCAGGCAGCTTAATAAAACCGTCTTGTTAGCATGCACTCGATCAGAAGTAGGTCTTGATCCTTGCTCCGCTGGGTTCACATTTCTAAAGCATGCGGTAAATTGCTCAGGCTTGACATTAAGGTCATGACTGACCTTCTCTACTGGCCGCTTTGGGTCTTCTGGCAAAAATGCTGGATTAGCCATGGCATTTCCTGTTACTTCAATTTGGATGAGCAATAGGATCAATGTATTCATTGGACTCATGACGATTTCCTTGCGTATGATTGGTAACATATTCTAAGTTAAATACCTACTATACCCTCTTCAAAAACATCATACAGTGAGTGTTAGAGGCTTCAAATACTTCTTTGCATGGTAACTGCTTACTTTTGAAGCTCATCGCGCGACAACCATAGGGGAAGTGGGTGTCATAAGTGATGAAATAATGTGAGCACTGCCGACAGTCTTGTTGTTTGGGTTTATTCATGAGTGGTGGCAAGTCAATTTGGTGCGCGTAGGTAACAATTGCCAATTTAAAATAATTCAGTCTGCGCGGCAGGTGGCGCAACCAATAGTTCACCTATGTCAATCTCAAATATTCCAAGCTTGCCACGACATGGCATCAGTGCCAAAGGCACCGCCTGTTCAAACAGGAATCCAAAATACTCCTGATGCACTCCGCCGAAGTGAGCGCGCTGCTCTCGGCTGATGCCTTCAGGTAGTTCTCCTAGTCGGCAACAGAGCACAAGGTTGGCAATGCCGACCACGCCACCATATTCAAGTTTGTCTTTGGCCGGTAAGGGAATGTCGGTATTGGATTTGAGATAATCGTAATACTCTTTGTACAATCCCTTACTGGCATGAATCAACAGTGGCCCGCGGTATTGGGTTCCCCAAGTGCGGTCATCTACCAGCAGATAACCGTTAGCAATCAGCCATGCGAAAGGTTGCTTGAGTGACAGGGCTTTTGTCAGACCCGTGGCGAGTACGTGTTGCGAGTCACGGAACATGGATCATTCCGCGACTGTCGCTTGTGGCGTGGCTTTCCTACCAGGTGCTGCAGGTGGAATATAGCCAGAAATTCGGCACAGCAACCCTTCAATAGCGACGCCGTCTTCAAAGTTGATTACATTACAGCTAGAGACCGCTTTGGTAAGTACCAGCGCTGAAATAGCGGTACGCACTTCTGAAAGTGATATGCCAGTGTCTTTTGCAATTTCTCTATCGAGCTTTTGACCATGCTTTTTGAGATATTGAATGACTGATGTGGTGTGCATGTTGAGTTTATTTTCTATTGGTCATCTTTTAACATTGATCAGTATAACATCTACCCTATCGTAAGCTCCCATGCGCTTACGATAGACGCAATAATGTGCTAACAGCAGAAGCCGCGTCTCTGGAAGCTAAATGTTTTCGGCATAGATGCCAAAGCAAAGCAGAACGTACGTATAATCAGCACTTTTTTGAGCGCCCTTCCCATGTGGTTTAAAAATATCTTCATATTTCGTCTTGCGACTGACAACACTATTAAGGCTGACACGCTGAATGATAAGCTGGCGCTAAAACCACTTTTACCTTGTAGCGGATTAGATAAGCAAAGACGTGGCTGGGTGCCCTGCCATGGTGGCAAATTGGTGCATAGCGCAAATAAGCAGATTCTATTTGCCTTAGGTGTAGAACAAAAGCTCTTGCCAACCACCATCGTTAATCGTTTTGCTAAAGAACGCGTTGCTGACATTGAAGCGCAACAAGGCTACAAGGTTGGCCGTAAAGAGATGAAGGAACTTAAGGAGTCCATTACTGAAGAGTTGCTTCCAAGGGCGTTTGCGCTGCAGCGCACTACTTATGCATGGTTAGACCCGATTAACGGCTATTTGATTATTGACGCGGCCTCTTCTGCAAAAACAGAAGAGCTGTTAGAGCTAATGAATAAAACGTTAGACGATTTACCATTTAAACCGTTACATACCAACATATCACCTGTTGCGGCTATGACTGATTGGTTGGCGGGTAATAATGCCCCAGTAGGCTTTACGATTGACCGTGAACTTGAACTACGTGCTACTGGTGAAAGTAAAGCCACCATTCGTTATGCCAATCACGAATTGGAAGGTGAAGAGATTCTTAAGCATATTGCCGCCGGTAAACGCGTGACGCGATTAGGCCTGACTTGGAATGACAGGATTTCATTCGTGCTTACAGAGTCAATGCAAATCAAGCGGATTGAATTCTTGGATATCATCAAAAAAGAATCAACCGAGATGGCTGAGAATGCTGATGAGATGTTTGAGCTGGACTTCACGCTCATGACGGGGGAGCTTGCTAAGATGCTTGCCGATTTGACCAATGCGCTTGGTGGGGAAATTGTTCGCGCTTAATCAAATTTGAATCGAAGTTTGTATCAAAAACTATAGTGGCCCAGCTATTTAGTGCGCAACACCTTACCACTTCAGTGGATAAGGTGTTGTTATAACTAATTCATTCAAAATTAATTAAAAGGCGTGAATTCACGGCCTCTGCATCGTCCAATCACAATTTCGTCATTGATTTTCTTAAAACGCTTAATGATGGATAGCAGTTTTTGGTCATGGATTAACATGTTGAACTTGTCCAAGTTTTGTCCTGACGCGATGCTTTCTGCACTTATCTCGTTATCCCAATCAAGAAATATGTCACCGAAGTATTTTAAATCCACAATATGATTATTCATCATCACGCAGATAGCAAAGCAGTCTTGCTCTTTTTTGGTTGCTAACTGAGCGGGGATTTCAAATTTATTTACGGCCAGTGCAGGCAGCGAATATTTGTTCTGAAAGAAGCGCCCTATCTGGTCACTGCAATAATCTCTGCCGAATTCTAACAAGTCACTAAGTTGTATTGAGTTGTTAAAATCGATATCTGTAACGTGTGCCATGCTCTTTAGTTTCCTTCAACTTATAAAAAATCTAGTGAAAAAACAAACTCCAGTTTTTCCAACTATATATAGTGAATGTTTTGGCTTACACGAACCTGACAATTACCAATAGTAATTACCGTTAGTAGTGAAATAACAGATTTACTACATATATTGTTTCTGCTAATTTAAA
>CAINWC010000155.1 GCA_903854305.1 uncultured Pseudomonadota bacterium
CTTTTAATAATTAATGCTATAAGTAACTTTTCTCCATTTTTTCTTATACATGGTTATTCAGCTATGATTTATCAGAATAAAAGTGATGCTTTAAACAATCTTT
Source organism: uncultured Pseudomonadota bacterium (assembly GCA_903854305.1). Lineage (GTDB taxonomy): Bacteria > Pseudomonadota > Gammaproteobacteria > Burkholderiales > Methylophilaceae > Methylotenera. The sequence continues at coordinate 104 of CAINWC010000155.1, forward strand.
GGATTGTAATTGAGCAACTTACATCTTACTTATGGGATAACTACTTTCTTGTTTTACCTAAATCAAAATCCGATGAATTTAAAAATAAATTCAAATTACAAGAAAATATTACGGGGAAACTCTCCGATTCAATTTGGACTAAACATAGGTTATTGATGCTTTCCAACATTATTTCGGAAGATTGTTTTCTTGCATTAACTTCTGCAAGAAATAAACGAAATGATTTAGTACATGATGGTGTTATTCCTGATTATTCAGTTATTGAAGATCTTTGGAAAAACATGCATGAGTTATTTGAAAAGGCTTCGGGTGTTGATTCAATAAGGATGCGCCAGCTAGTGCCTCTTAAAGCGCAAGATTTAGGATGTCAAGAAAATTACAATTTTGATGAGTGGGTAGCACTCACTAATAACTTATGAGCAAGCGTAGTGTGTGCGAATTGATGTGTATTTGCACTCCGTTACCAATGCCTGATTTGCAAACCCTACAAAACCAGCTCTCTAATAGTCGGCACAATAAATAAAGCCTAGTCATTTCTGACTAGGCTTTTTGTTTTGCTACGAACTGTTAACCTTACTGAAGGTTAGTTTGCTGAATACCCGCTAACAACCATGCCGCATTCGCTTGTTGCAGATTTTTTTGAATATACCAGATTTCATCTACATTCTCAGGTGTGCCGCCATTTTCGCTTAACTGGCCTGTAAAGCGCACGCTGGCGATTGTATAGTCGCCTTCATTTGCCACTTCCAACAACTCGGCGTTAATGGCGATGACTTCTGTTTTTTGCACGGTGTTGCCGCGTTCTTGCATTTGCATTGAGATTTCAGCAAAGATTTCTGGTGTGGTGTATTCACGCACATCATTGATGTCTTTACTGTCATTGGCGGCTTGCAGGCGAATGAATGAAGATTTTGCGCTACGTAAAAAGCTTTCTACCGGAAAGTCTTGTGGAATATTTCCTGTGTTTGGTAGCGCTGCACCACTACCAAATCTAGGCTCACTCGCCGGTTGTGGTGAGCTATATGACGCACCGCCGCCTGCGTATTGCATGCTGTTTTGTTGTGAGTTTTTGAACTTTGAAATCAAAAACATGATAACGCCTGCAGCAAGTAGCGCCATTAAAATAGAGCTCATACCACCGCCGAGGCCACCCATGCCGCCGCCAGCAAACATGGTAGCTAAACCTGCGCCTATTGCTAAGCCAGCTAATGGACCCATCCATTTATTTCCAGTTGAGGCAGGCGCCGGTGTGGGTGCAGCGGCGGGCGCTCTTTGTGCTTGCGTGGGCACAGGACGGCTTTTACCGATGCTGCTGCCACCGCCAAAGCGTTTAGCTTCAGCCACGGTAGATAGCAGGCTCATGCAAGTTAAGGCAACGATCAATAACATTAAAAACTTTTTCATGTGTTCCTCGTTAAATCTAAAAGTAAATCTATCAATAAAATCTGTAAAAATTGTGGCCTAATTATATCAGCACCGCTTAACTTCAATGGGGACAATATACCCAATAAACAAGTCCTTAGAATGACGGTAGTTTAATCATTGAATACTCACTAGCTCTCCAACATTGGCAGCAAAATACAGTGGATATCTGTGCTTCTAAATCTCGCTTTCAAGGTCGTCACCAGAGTTTTTAAATCGACGACGTTTGCGTGCATCATAAACTGCACGCGCTGCTGCCTTCCCGTGACTTGTTCTACGATACTTAGTTGTGCAGCACCATCACCATGCACAGTGCCGTGTCCGTTGACTTTACTGCTGGTAAACCCTGAAATTTCAGCTTGCTGCAGTAATACATCAACCAACATTTCCTCTAAGGTTGGCGGCACTATTAGTATTAACAGACCTTGTGCGACTGGTTGTTGCGCCGTTGCATTTTGTAATACGTCATTTTGTAACGTGGCATCTTGCGTCATCATCCGCTCCTACTTAAAAAATCTACGATAAAAGATTGGTAGCAATACCAGCGTAAGCGCTGTTGAGCTGACCAAACCACCAATCACGACAATGGCGAGCGGCTTTTGAATCTCTGAACCAGGACCGGTGGCAAATAACAACGGAATCAAACCAAATGCGGCAATGCTCGCCGTCATTAATACTGGTCTTAACCTGCGCTTTGCGCCTTCCACCACGATGCTTAACTTATCCATGCCTTGCGCTTCCAGCAGATTAAAGTAGCTGACCATCACCACGCCATTGAGTACGGCAATGCCAAGCAGCGCAATAAAGCCGACCGAGGCCGGCACAGACAGATATTCGCCTGAAATCCATAGGGCAAACACACCACCTATCATGGCAAACGGAATGTTGGACAAGATCAATAAAGCTTGCTTGATAGAGCCAAAAGTAGCGAACAATAGTAAGAAAATCAAACCGATTGCCACTGGCACCACAATGGCTAGACGTGCCGCTGCGCGCTGTTGATTTTCAAACTGGCCGCCCATTTTAATTGAGTAGCCTTCACCCAGCTTCACTTCAGCTTGCATGCGTTGTTTAGTTTCCTCTACAAAACTAACGAGATCACGGTTACGAATATTGGCGGTCACCACCACCATACGTACGCCGCGTTCTCTATCTACTTTTACCGGACCTTCAGCACGTTCTATTTTGGCCACCGCAGAAAGTGGTACGTTGGTGCCGTTAGACAGCGTTAACAATAAGTTACCGAAGTCTGCTGGCGAAGCGCGCAAGTCTTGACTGCCTCGAATCAGCACCGGCGTGCGTCTTTGACCTTCTTGTACCACACCCATTTGCTTGCCTTCTAACTGGGCATGCAATACGTTTTCGATCTCGGCGATGCTTAAACCTAAACGCCCCGCAGCTACACGGTCTATTTTGATTTGCAGATATTGAACACCGCTATTTTGTGGCGTAATAAACATCTTGGCTGCCTTTGATCGATTCCAAAATCTTGATAATTTGCTGGGCTTTGTCATTAAGCACCGTCAAATCTGAGCCGTAGATTTTAATCGCCAAATCACCGCGAACGCCTAAGATCATCTCGTTCACACGCATGTCGATAGGCTGAGTGAAGCTATATGCCAAACCCGGCATTTCCGTCATGACTTTGCGTAGTTCGTCGATCAACTCCACCTTGGTTTTCATGCGCCATTCACTAGCCGGCTTCAAAATCAAAAAGTTATCGGTTTGATTCAAGCCCATTGGGTCTAACCCTAACTCATCTGACCCTACTCTGGAATAAACGCCTTTAACCTCAGGTACTTTGCTTAGAATTGCGCGCTGCACGTTCATGTCGGTGTTCATGCTTTGCTGCAAATTGATAGACGGCAGTTTTTCTACACCAATGATGAGGTCCCCTTCATCCATGGTTGGCATAAAAGTTTTGCCAATTTGCGTGTAAACAACGCCGGTAATCGCCAACATGACAAACGCGCCGATGACGATGATTTTGGCATGATCCAAAGACCACTTGAGTATTGGCTCGTAAACACCTAACGCTTTTCTGACTAACCAAGGCTCTTCATGGCTGACTTCTTTAAGTAAGAATGAAGCCAGCACTGGAATCACAGTCAGTGATAAAAATAGCGAACCCGCCAATGCAAACATAATGGTGAGTGCTACTGGCGTAAACAGCTTACCTTCTAATCCTTGCAAAGTAAGCAAGGGTAAAAACACCGTAATAATGATTAACACACCGGCGGTAACCGGCACGCTAACCTCACGCACAGCACGGTAAATGATGTGCATTCTAGGCAACGAACCGGCTTTTTTGCTATCAGCGAGGTGCGACACTACGTTCTCGACCACCACCACAGCGGCATCGACTAGCATACCGATAGCAATCGTCAAGCCACCCAAACTCATTAAATTGGCTGACAGACCAAAATGGCTCATCAGTAAAAATGTGAATAAGGCTGACAACGGCAGTATGAAAGCAATCGTAAGCGCAGCTCTAAAATTACCTAAAAACAATACCAGCAATATCAGCACTAAAACCACGGCTTCTAATAACGCCTTAGTCACAGTATGTACCGCACGCTCGACCAAACTACCTCGATCATAAAACACATTAGTGGTCACGCCTTTTGGCAAGGTAGGGGCAATCTCGGCTAGTTTAGCTTTAACGCCATCAACCACTTTTTGCGCATTAGCACCACGCAAACCCAGTACCAAACCTTCAACCACTTCGCCTTTGCCGTTACTTGTTACCGCGCCATAACGCGTAATAGAACCTATGCGCACATCGGCAACATCGGCAATTTTGACTGACATACCCTGTTCAGTTCTTACGATAGTATTTTGTACGTCTTCTATGGTTTTAAAACCACCTTCAGCACGTACTAATAACGAACCTTCACCATCGTTTAGCCTGCCAGCGCCACCGTTGCGATTATTGTTATCTAGCACTTGTTGCAGCGTGTCGATGGCTACGCCACGCGCATACATACGGGCATTGTCTGGCACAATTTCAAAACTGCGGACGTAACCGCCTAAAGTATTGACATCAGCCACACCAGGCACGGTGCGTAGTTGCGGGCGTATCACCCAGTCGAGCAAGCTGCGTTTTTCTTGCAAGCTCAGTGTGTCGCTCTCAACCGTGAACATAAACATCTCGCCCAGCGGCGTAGTTAATGGCGCCATGCCGCCTGAAATATCGGTAGGTAAATTACCCCAAACCGCATTCAACCGCTCCGCCACTTGCTGACGCGCCCAATAAATATCGGTGCCATCAGCAAAATCTACGGTAATGTCAGTAAGTGCATACTTAGCCACTGAGCGAAGCCCTGCCTGATTTGGAATGCCTAGCATTTCGACTTCAATGGGCGCGGTAATACGCGCTTCTACTTCTTCTGGCGTCATGCCGGGCGCTTTAATAATGATTTTTACTTGCGTGGATGAAACGTCAGGAAACGCATCAATGGGTAATGATTTGTATGCCAATGCGCCGGCCGCAGCCAAGCCCAGCGTGAGTATCAGCATCAACAATCGCTGCGTAAGGGCAAACTGGATAAGTTTAGCTAACATTATTCGCCACCTAAACCTAGCCAAGTACCCTTGATTGCCGAGATGCCAGAAACGGCAATACGCTCGTCACCTTTAAAGCCAGCATCCACTACAGCTTCATCGCCTTGCTCAAAAATCACTTTTACTTTTAAAGGATGAAAGCCAGTTTTAGTTTGAACAAACACCAAAGCCTCGGCGCCTTGTCGTGCAAGCGCAGATTTTGGCACGCTAAAATGTTGCGCTTGTGCACCAAGGCTGATTTCAGCCTCTACCATTTGACCTGGTGATAGCTTTTCAGAACCTTGCGTGATTTCCGCACGTAAATGCATGGTTTGATCAGCTTTGTTCACACTGCGTATCACTGCAATCAACTTGCCACTAGCTTGCAACTTAGGCACCTGCACGGGCATGCCTAGTTTTACAAAGGGTAAACCCTCAAGTGGCGCGTGAATTTCCAGCCAAAGCGGATTTAATTTAGCGATTCGGTAAAGCGGCATCGCCATATCGACGCGCTGGCCTGTAGTCACCATTTGCGCTAACACTTGGCCATCAATCGGTGCAGTTAGCGTGATACCGCTATTCATGCCGGATGACGGGCTCATCTTGTTAATAGCGCCATCGCTCATGCCCGCAAGGCGTAGTGCCTGTTTGCGTTGCGCTAATGATGCACTGACTTCTTCATGCGCACTTTCTGTTTCCAGATAACGGCGTTGCGGAATAATACCGTCTTTAAACAGTTCAGCATCGCGCGCCAAACTTTTTGCAGCCAGCTTCTTTTGTGTCATGGCTTGCAGATAGTCGCGTTGCAAACCCAATAAATCGGTACTCGTTAAATGGGCAATTGGCTGGCCTTTTTTAACTTCTTGCCCTGCCGCGACAAACAACTGATCTAACAAGCCAGATTGCGGCGCACTCACCACGCGCTCCTGACCGATTGGCACCACAATTTCCGCGGGGAAACGACGGCTACTGAGCATGGTATTTTTGCCGATTGGCGTAACGGTGACGCCTAAGCTTTGTTGCTGTGTGGCGGTCATGACGACATCAGCCGCTTGTGCATGGCTAATGAATGACAAAAGTGCCGTGGTTGTGATTAAAAGATATTTCATGGAAGTACTCCTACGGCTTGGTTGTAGCGGGCAATATCCCACTGCACTTGAATTTGACGGGTCGTAAAAGCACGTTCGGCTTCATACGTTTGCGCTTGAACACGCATCAGGCTCACGAGATCTGTTTCGCCTAATTGAAAAGCCTTTTGTGCGAGCTTGGCACTCTCTTTGGCGATTTCATATTGCTTGGTCACAATAAGCAACTCAGCACGGCTCACACTTAAGTTATGCTCAGCTTCATGCATCATCGTTTCAAGCGTATTTCTCAATGATTCCTGCTCGGTTTGCGCCGCGCCTACATGCATCTCAGCCGCAGCTTTAATCGGTGCTGCACGCGTGTCACCACCAAAAGGAATGCGCACTTTTACGCCAACACTGTCATTAGACATGTTGTCGAAAGCGCCTTGTGATCGGCGCATATTAAGCAGCACTTGCAAATTCTCATGGCTTTCCACTTGCGCTAAGGCACGCTCGGTTTCGGCCAGACCCACTTTAGATTGCGCCTCTAGCCATATTGATGACTGGCTGTAATCTTCCAAAGAAGATTGCTTCTCTTCAAAACTGGCAGGCAATTCTCGCAAGCCTGTGAGCAAATAGTAACGATGCCGCGCATGCATTAACTCAGCCTCGGCACGCAACTGCTCTTTCTCCGCACGTAGCGTTTCTTGTTGAGCCAACATGGCATCAGTTTTAGCCATCTCGCCTGCTTGATAACGCTTTTCAACATCATGCTGAAGTGTCTTAGCAAGTGTTAGTTTATTGGTTGCCAGCGCGTTGTTATTGTCATTAAAGGCAATATCCCATACAGCATCACGCAACATGCCCGCCACTTGCAGCCTTAAACTCTCACGGCTGGCTGCCACGTTAGATTGTGTCGCATCCGCCACTTTAAGACGATTGTTACGCTGATTAGGCAACCACACCGGCAGCTCTAATTCTGCTTGCCATTCGCGCTCACCACGACCACTGCCCAAAGTATCATTCTGATGTAGCACATTAAGCGCTGGTGTTGATGGCAACATGGCATTAGCCACCATGCTTTTAGCACTCACCATATATTCGCGCGACTGTAACGTTGCCTGCATAGGATTACGCGCAATGGTTTTTTCTAACACATCATGAAATTGCAGGCTTGGGTTCACCTTTAATTCATCAATGTGGTCAGCATCATGCTTCGCAGGCCCGGCAAACACTAAAGGTGCGGTCGATAGCAAAAGTGCTATCACAAGCCAACGTTGGCTAAAAATACTCATGAAACTCTCCTAAAATCAAAATATAACACCGCATGATGATGCGAGTGTTAACGACTTAAATAATTCAGAAAAGCGGAGGGGCGCGTGGACTAGACTGAGGTCTGAGGTAAAAAGGAAGAGGTAATAAACATCTAAACCTAGGCTTAAGTTTAGAAAGTTGAGTCACGATCACGAGCAAACAAATGACAAACAACACAATGAATAGCGGCGCTGACAACGATTCTACTTTTTTAACATGCGCTTTATCAATGCCAATAGTATGCAAACTAGCACTAACCGGCTTTAAAGCAGAACCTTCACCTTGCTCTGATGAATCTAACAGTGGCACCATTTCATCCATATGCAAATGCAGACCATGCCCCTGACTGGGCACGTCAACCTCCACATGTGCATGAATCAATGGCGATAGCATTTGCAACACTGCAAACCAAATCACAATCATCCATAAAAGTTTTTTATTACGTGCTAAAAACATGCGCACACTCTATCAGCATTTTTCAACGGAAACAAATTAACTATATAAATCAATTGACTATCCTAATCCACTTATCTAAGTAGCATATAGTCTTAATGTTCTGTATCACGAGAGAGCATTGCCTCAGCATACAAATTTCTATCCTTTAAGCATTCAATTCCGTTTTTATCGTCACACCCTTCGCGCAGCTTGCAAAAGCAAGTGCTAGCCATCACTTCTTCTAAAAGTTCAAGCGTGCTGTGCTTTTGGGTTTGGTTCTTTGGGGTTGTGCTCGTTGTCATTTAATTAACCTAAAGATAAATCGTGCATGATCAAGTGTATTTTACAAAGTTTAATGGGCGATTCCGTTATTATGAACACCTAATTAACTTATTTTCAAGTATGCCATTGAATAGTTAAATTATGCACAAGATAACTTAAGGTTATCTTAAAGATCACGCGCTTCAATTGTCATACACACCTAGTAAAATGGGTGGTTTATTCAACCCAGAAAACTCCATTGACTCAGGCTCACTAGTCTCGTTGTAGACCACATTGAGGACGTTTGATTCATCGTCAACAACGCCTCAAAGCAACGGGAGTTCAACCTTTCTCGCCATAAACCCATGTTTCACACCCAATTCACCCATGACCCTACAGCTGAAAATTTAGCGCGTCTTCTTCATTCTCTATTGGTGTATGAAATTTCTTCATAATATCCCCCACAACGCCCTGCTCGAGGATGCGGTGAAACCCTTGGATCACATCAGCATCAAGTTGCGTACCAGACTGACTATCGATCCATTCCAGCGCCTTTTCCACGCTCCAAGGTTCCTTATAAGGACGTCGTGAAGTTAACGCATCAAAAATATCAGCCGTTTTAGCAATACGGGCAGACAAAGGAATTTCATCGCCTTTAAGTCCTTTTGGATAACCGCTGCCATCAATATTTTCATGATGACAGGCTGCAATTTCTCTAGCGATTTCATAAAAGGGATTATCACCAAGAATACGCACACCAAACTCTGCATGGCGCTTCATGATCTCCCATTCTGAGGGATCGAGCTTGCCAGGTTTTTTGAGAATGACATCAGGAATATACATCTTGCCAATGTCATGCAAAATGCTCATCACCCCCATGTGGGCAGCATTTTCAGGTGTCACACCCAACTCAATAGCAAGCGCCTCGGTATAATGCTGCACACGGCGCACATGGTCGGCAGTATCTTCATCCTTACCTTCACAAGCAACGGATAGCATCGTCACAGCATCTAAATAAGCGTTTTTAAGATGACCCGTGGTGATATTTAATTGAC
>CAINWC010000156.1 GCA_903854305.1 uncultured Pseudomonadota bacterium
AACAGTTAAAATGGAAACGGCCCACTCGAAAAGCAGGCCGTTAATCTTTCGTCTTAAGGGGAAGCAAGTTTCCTTGCTCGCTAATCCTCAAGCGCACAATCGAATAATAGAACTCTATGCAGAATACTTCAACTAAAATAATATTTAGCCCAGAGGGAATTAGTATTATTACAAATGCGATATCTAGTGGCAGTTGTTTTTAGAATTAGTTGGAGTCAATCATGTTACCTAGCAGAGTCATTAAAGCTTCTAGCCAAACCTTACGAAATCCTATATTTGTAGCTTTTGAGCAGATTGCTATAGACTCAATCAGTAAAGCTATTGCTAGGCAAAGAGCGCTAGGCCTCCCAAGCTACTACTTACAAAACGGTAGAATCGTTGCGCGTGCGCCAAATGGTCGTTTCGTTACGACTAAATAATGCATCTGCATTAAGGAAGGGGCTGTTTGAAACCCTTTCCTTACATTTGTATAATGTGGTCACCTTCACTAGTAGCCTATGGTGACCAACTTGCAACTTATAGAGCCCCAACATCTAATTTATTAGATTTCTTTTTAATGTTGTATAACCTAGGAATCGTGAGACATTCATTATACCGCTATTGAGGAGTGAGATAACCCTATGAAGAATCCACATAAAGAGCGCCTTTATCACCGCATGAGGCAATACCATCGTCACCATCAGTGGCCGTTGGGCAATGATGGACTATTCATTCCGCATGCGTACCCCATGCTCCTAAATTTGTCCTGGTGGGATGATGTGGGCTTTATTTTGAACGGGCGTCGTATCATGGTTTGGTGGATGCATCCGCGCATGAAATATACTGGTGCTATCAATGATCTTGCTTGGCAAGAAGCTGGCGAACCACCGTTACATGGTGCTGATCTATTTGAACACAGCGAAAAACAATGGAAGAAAGTTGGGCGTTCACGAAAGAAAGTGACTTCTTACCTAACACGTCAGACACCAGATGCTCAATGGGCTTACTACGACAAACTGAGCAGCATCGAAATGCGCATGCAATCCGAAGGCATTGATTTAGTTATTCGTCCATCACTATCAGTAGAAATCTTACCTTGGTGCAGGGGTGTCAGTCTCTGCGTTCCAATTGAGGTACGTGATAAAAAAGAGTTAAGTGAACTGGCTACACTTGCGAAGCAATTGATCAAGGGTGAAACTACTTTAACCAGTGAGTTTCCAGAATACCAATATAGGCGTGAGGACTGGCTATTGGAAGCTGATATGCGTATCAGAGACAGAGAAGCAAGGGAGTAATCGTGTCATTGCGGCACGACGAAAAGTATTTAATCCATCGAGCATAACTGTGCAGAGTTATGCAAGGGCTTGACTGTTGAAGAAGCCGTGCAAAAAGCTAAGCTATTCCAAAATTTTGGTTAAATTTAAGTTCATAGTTTCCTAGATTATAGTAAATTAATATTGTGCTGCTTATTGAATACAAAGCAAGCGTAGCCTTGATAAAGCGAAGCGGCATCAAGGGATGTTCTATCATTTAATTCCCCTTGATTGTATTACATTTCATCAAGGCTACGCTTGCTGCCGTCTGGCAGTGTGATTTGTATCATCTAAAAATAATCCCATACAAATAACCTAATGCCGACAATAGTGTCAATACACAATAAAAGTACAAATGGAATGGTGTGTAATTACGCCTATTTTTAATTACATACTTATAAAACTGATGGGAATATGGTATTAATGCTAGAGTAGCAAATAGCAATGGGTGGAATCCTTCTGTCGATAACTGTGGCATCCACCATAAGCCGATTGCAAGTGCGAGTACTATAAAAAATCCAAACTCCCATATTCCTATAAGAAACATTAACAAAAACTTGAAGAATTTTTTCATTTATTTAGTTCCCTGAGGAGGCAAGTAATTATTAGGTTCTGCTGGTAATGTTAAGTTTATAAGTCGTCCTCCAGTATCATATAACGAGCCAAGAACCTGCAGCCATTGAGTTCCATCAAGCATTCTTGATGTCATCGAAACCCCTGGCGTCGCATTAGGAATTAACACCCACCTATACGCTCCAGTAGGCGCTACGGCATTGAAATCTAACATGCCATTAACTCCAACTGGTACTTGCTGCGCAAATGCACTATCGGCATTCATCAACCTTGTGCCAACAGGTACACGCCCACTTGCAAGAGCCAGCGTTAAAGAAGCAATTGCCGCAGCATCCTGTGCCGTTTGATTATCTGGCGCAAAGTAGCTAGCAACCCAACTTAATCCACTACCAGGCAAGTAGGAGTCACTTTCACCCGTTGCCCTGTAGATATTAACCGCGTTGGAATAAACACCATATCCATTATCACCTAAAGTAGCAGCTCCAACAGTTAACGTTGTTGCGCCAGCAACTTTTGTGATACCCGTGGGTTCAGGAGCGAGGACAAGACCTCCGCCAACAAGAGTTTCCACTCCACCAACAAATGTTCCAGCTACTGACCCAAGAAATCCAATACTGGACTGCACAAACTGAGCCCAATCCACATCAGAGCATTTGTATATGGTACAAGCCGCTTGAGTAAGTTTAACGGCTTCAGCGCTAGCACATTTAAAGTCATTTTTACAATCCGATAAGGCTTGTTTTACTATGACATCTTTAACTTTTTGATCTAACTGCCTATTATTAGTATCCA
>CAINWC010000157.1 GCA_903854305.1 uncultured Pseudomonadota bacterium
ATGATGCTATCGTCATGATTGAAAACATCGCGCGCCATATTGAAGAGGGTGAAACGCCATTTGAAGCAGCGTTAAAGGGTTCTAAGCAAATTGGCTTTACGATTATTTCGCTGACTTTTTCCTTAATTGCGGTACTAATCCCGCTACTGTTTATGGGTGATGTTGTTGGGCGATTGTTTCGTGAATTCGCCATTACGCTAGCCGTCGCCATCCTTATTTCAGCGGTTGTATCACTCACGCTCACACCGATGTTGTGCGCAAGACTCCTTAAACATAATTCCAGTGAAGATACCGATCCTCACAAAGAAGACTTTCTGTCACGCGTCATCAATCGTTACGGCTTGTTGCTGCAATGGGTATTGGCGCACAGGAGTTTCACCTTACTTATTGCTGCACTCACGCTGGCATTCACCATTATGTTAGCTGTCATTATCCCCAAAGGATTTTTTCCGGTACAAGATACCGGTGTGATTCAAGCGATATCAGAAACGCCAGCAGCGGCTTCATTTACGGTCGTGGCTGAACGCCAGCAAGCCCTGACAGAAATCATCTTGCAGGATACCGCAGTAGAGAGTTTGTCATCTATCGTGGGGATAGATGGTGTGAACACGACACTGAACAGTGGCCGCATGCTAATCAACCTAAAACCTTATCCAGAACGCAGCGAATCTGCGACGCAGGTCATCAAGCGCTTGCAGCTTGCGGTAAGAGGCGTTTCAGGGATCAGCCTGCACATGCAGCCAGTACAGGATTTAACGCTGAGCGACCGCATTAGCCGTACCCAGTTTCAATATCTCGTCACCAGTACCGATGACAAAGCTCTGGACAAAACCGTGCCACAATTAGTCGAAAAATTCCAAGGTTTGCCGCAACTGGTCGACGTTGCCAGTAATCAGCAAAATGACGGTCTGCGCGCCTCGGTCATAGTTGATAGGGATAATGCGGGAAGATTAGGCATTAGCATGGCTGCGGTTGACGACGCACTATACAGCGCCTTCGGCCAACGCATCGTTTCGACGATATTCACGCACGCCAACCAATACCGAGTGATTATAGAGGCGCTGCCTAAACCTCAGGAAGGCTTAGCCGCACTAGATGCGATTTATGTAAGCGCAGCTGGCGGAAAGCAAGTGCCGCTCAGCAGCATTGCTCACATTGCCGAAACAACGACTACTTTGGCCATCAGCCGCGAAGATCAACTGCCCTCTGCAACGATTTCATTTAATCTGGCACCGGGCTATGCGCTGGGCGATGCGGTTAAGGCGATTGATGAAGCCAAGCAATCGTTGGACTTACCGGCTAGCATCATGACCCGTTTTCAAGGTGCGGCAATGGCTTTCAGAGCGGCGCTCACCAACGAACTATTTCTGATTTTAGCTGCACTTGCCACCATGTATATCGTGTTAGGTGTTCTATATGAAAGCTATATTCACCCGCTCACGATTCTCTCCACACTGCCATCAGCAGGCGTTGGCGCTTTACTGGCTCTAATGGCATCTGGTAGAGACCTCAGCGTCATTGCCATTATTGGTATTATTCTGTTGATAGGCATCGTGCAGAAAAATGCCATTATGATTATTGACTTTGCCCTTGAAGCCGAGCGTGTTCAGGGCTTGACGCCACAGGAAGCTATTTACCAAGCGTGTTTATTGCGCTTTCGCCCCATATTAATGACCACACTGGCAGCGCTACTCAGTGCCGTGCCCTTGGTATTAGGTCATGGCCCAGGCTCAGAGTTGCGCCAACCACTTGGAATCGCAATGGTCGGCGGCTTGCTGTTGAGCCAGCTATTAACGTTGTTTACTACGCCGGTTATTTATCTTGCATTCGATACCCTAGCAAAACGCGTGAATGCCTCCAGCGTCACATTGCGCGAACGCCTGAGTACACGATGAACTGGTCAGCTATTTTCATCAAACGGCCAGTTGCGACGACGTTATTATCGTTGGCCATTGCCCTGCCAGGCATTGCTGCCTATTACTCACTGCCAATTGCCTCGCTACCACAAGTGGAAATGCCGAGCATAGATGTGAATGCTAAACTGCCTGGCGCCAGCGCAGAGACGATGGCATCTTCCGTGGCATCGCCGCTGGAACGGTCACTAGGTACCATTGCAGGGGTCAATGAAATGACCTCAAGCAGCAGCAAAGGCTCAACGCGCATCAGCCTGCAATTTGATTTGGAACGAAGTGCGGACGGTGCCGCACGCGATGTGCAGGCCGCCATCAATGCGGCAAGATCAATGTTGCCGGCTGATTTGCCGAGCAACCCAACCTATCGTAAGAGTGGTCCAAACTCCATCATGCACATTGCGCTGACTTCAAAAATCTACAGTCAGCCACAACTTTATGATCTTGCTTTTACCGTACTAGGTCAGCGTATCTCTCAAGTGGATGGCGTAGGTCAGGTGACCGTCAACGGTAGCGCTTTGCGCTCGGTACGGGTAGAGGTTAATCCTACCATTATCAATCAATATGGCATTGCCTTGGACCAAGTGCGTACAGCGATTGCAACAGCAAACGCCAGCCGGCCTAAAGGCTTTGTCGAGAATGCCAAGCAACGCTGGCAGATTGATGTGAACGACCAAGCCAAGCGCGCTTTGGACTACGAAGAGCTGATTATCGCCTGGCGCAACGGCGCACCCATCAGGCTGAAAGATATTGCTGAAATCAAGGATTCAGTGCAAGAGGTACGCAATGCGGGCACCGTTAACGGCAAACCAGCCGTAACGCTATCAATCAACAATATTCCAGGGGCCAATGTTGTGGCCACGGTAGATGCAATTAAAGAACTACTGCCACGCATGAAGCCATTGATTCCTGCTGGTGTTGAGCTGGAAGTGTTAATTGATCGAAGCTCAACAGTGAGAAAATCCTTACATGAAGTTGAGCAAACACTGTTAATCTCAATCGGCTTGGTGGTACTGGTAACCTTTGCGTTTCTTCGCAACGGCCGCGCTTCACTGATACCAAGCATCGCCATTCCCATCTCCCTGCTCGGTACCTTGACCATCATTTATCTGTGCGGATTCAGCCTCAATAACCTATCACTCATGGCGCTGATTATTTCCACAGGTTTTGTGGTCGACGATGCTATCGTGGTCGTGGAAAACACCTCGCGCCATATCGAAAATGGCATGCATCCAATGCAAGCCGCTGTACAAGGCGTGCGTGAGGTTTCGTTTACCGTCATCGCCATGAGCTTATCGCTGGTTGCTGTGTTCATTCCACTGCTATTGATGGGTGGCGTGGTCGGTCGTATGTTTCGAGAGTTTTCCATCACGCTAACAGCCGCTGTTGGCATTTCACTGTTGGTATCGCTAACGCTCACACCAATGCTTTGCTCAAGACTGATGAAACCACACACTCAGGAAAGTGGGGTTGCAGCATGGCTAGGTCGCGCATTTGAATTGCCGCTAAGTGGTTACCAACGTTCATTAGATTGGGTATTGCGCCACGGCGTAGTGACACTGCTGATGTTAGGGGCAACCATCATTTTGAACGTCTATTTATATACCATCGTGCCAAAAGGGTTCTTTCCGCAACAAGATACGGGCCGTTTACAGGGTAATTTTCAAGGTGATCAAAGTATTTCATTTTGGGAAATGCGGCAGAAGATTAATCAATTAATGAAAATCATCGCCAAGGATCCAGATATCGAAGTTTATTATGAATACTCGGGTGGTTTTGGCGGCGGCCAATCCAACAATGGCACTATGAATGCCAGACTGAAACCACGTGCAGAACGTGATGCTTCAGCGCAAGAAATCGTCGCGCGTTTGCGCCCAAAGCTTGAAAAAGTCGCTGGTGCAACACTAAGGCTAAATGCGCAGCAGGATTTTAATATTGGTGTTAGGCAAGGTGCAGCAGAATACCAGTACACTATGCTTTCCAATAGCGTTGAAGACTTACGTGCGATGGCGCCGCGTGTACGTAATGCCTTGACAAAATTACCAGAACTGGCCGATGTGAGTAGCGATGCCCAAGATAAAGGCTTACAAACTACTTTATTGGTTGATCGCGACGCGGCTTCGCGTTTAGGCGTGACGCAAAAACAAATTGACGTCACTTTGAATGATGCCTTCGGGCAACGTTTGGCATCTACCATCTACGAACCACTTAATCAGTATTACGTGGTGCTGACGCTGGCACCGCAATTTGCTCAAGGTCCGGAATCTCTGGAACAGATTTATCTGACTACTTATAACAATACTGGTAATAATAGCGGCAATAATACCGGGAATAATGCCAGAATACCGCTTTCTGCCATCAGCCATTGGACCACCAACAACACGGCATTATCTGTGAATCATGAAGGACAGTTCGCAGCGACCACCATCTCATTTAATCTGGCACAAGGTGTTTCGCTCGAAAAAGCCACCGAGGCCATTGAAATCGCTTTTGCCAAACTCAATCCGCCAGACTCAATGCGCGGCTCATTTGCAGGCAAGGCCAAAGCCTTTCAAGAGTCGCTAAAGAGCCAGCCTTGGCTGATTTTAACCGCATTATTACTGGTGTATATTGTGCTTGGCGTATTGTACGAAAGCACCATACACCCACTCACGATTATTTCCACGCTACCTTCAGCAGGCATAGGCGCACTACTCGCACTCCTATTATTTAAGAGCGAATTAACCATTATCGCAATGATAGGCGTGGTGCTGCTAATCGGTATCGTCATGAAAAATGCCATCATGATGGTTGATGCCGCGCTATTGATCGAACGAGAACAGGGTCTATCGCCAGAGCAGGCGATACGTCAGGCTTGCTTACAGCGTTTCCGTCCGATTTTAATGACGACCTTCGCGGCCATGCTAGGTGCACTGCCTTTAGCGGTTGGGGTGGGCGATGGTGCAGAAATCCGCCAACCGCTTGGCATCTCAATCGTTGGTGGTTTGCTGTTGGGTCAAATTCTTACCCTCTATACCACCCCTGTGGTTTATCTTTACCTGGACCGTTTACGACTTTGGGCTGCAAAAAAACGGCCTAGCTTAAATGCCTTAGCAAATCTAAACACCAAAACCAACACCAAGACTCACATTGAGCCCAGCGCATCATGAAAAATTTCACAATTAAACACCCTACCCGCATTAGTTTACTCATCGCCGTTATGTTGATTAACGGTTGCACTATCTGGCCAGATTTTCAACGACCTGTTGTCACGACTCCAGCCAGCTATAAAGAAGCAACCCCACTTCCAGGCTGGAAAGTTGCCGAACCAGGAGGAAAACTGACAAACGCATCATGGTGGAAAATTTATCAAGATGCTCAATTAGACGCTCTGCAACTACAAGCAGCCAGCGCTAATCAGAATATTGCCGCCGCCGAGGCAAACTATCGTCAGGCAGAAGCGCTCTCTAAATCAGCACGCGCAGCGCTCACGCCTAGTGTGTCAGCCAATGCCGCAGCAACGCGAAGCCAGCGTAGCGCAAACACTTCGACTAACGGGCAAAGCAGCAGCTCTGCCCCTGTTAATAACTACAGCGTTGGCCTAGCCGCTGGCTGGGAAGTGGATTTATGGGGCAGGATCAAGCACGGGATTGAATCAGGCGATGCTCGTCTTGCTGCAAGTGCCGCCGACTTGGCTGCGGTCAATCTATCGGTACAGGCAAACTTGGCACAAAATTATTTTCAGCTACGCGTGTATGACACACAACAAAAGCTGCTGAATGACACAGCAACCGCCTATGAGCGGTCATTAAAATTAACCAGTAACCGTTACGCAGTTGGCTTAGCATCACGTACAGACGTGGCGCAATCGGAAACCCAACTTAGGGCGATTCGCGCGCAAGCAATCGACAACAGCGTTCAACGTGCGCAACTGGAACATGCCATTGCCGTACTCACTGGCCAACCGCCAGCACAGCTTTCTATTACAGCAATACCATTCACAGCAGCCACTACCGTGTTACCGATGATTCCAGTCAGTTTACCTTCTGAGCTATTAGAGCGCCGACCAGACATTGCAGCCGCAGAACGGCGCGCAGCCGCAGCCAATGCTGACATTGGCGTCACCAAAGCAGCGTTGTTCCCAACACTAAACCTTGGCGCCAGCTTAGGGTTCCAAAGTAGCCGTATTGCTGATCTACTCAATTTACCCAGCCATGTCTGGTCGCTTGGACCAACATTAGCTGCTTCAATATTTGATGGTGGATTAAGACGGGCACAGACTAACGCAGCCATTGCCGCTTACGATGTAACGGTCGCTAACTATAAGCAAATCGTACTCACCGGCTTTCAAGAGGTAGAAGATAATCTGTCCTCGCTTCGCCTGCTGGAACAGGAAGCGGCAGAGCAAGAAGCAGCCGTACGCTTTGCCAGAGAATCCGTGCAGCAAACCGAAAACCGCTACAAAGCAGGTACGGTGGATTATCTAAGTGTTGTGACTGTACAAACCACCGCACTAGCCAATGAACGTGCGGCGCTTTCTATACTTGGGCGTAGGCTGGCAGCCAATGTGGGATTAATTAAAGCGCTGGGCGGTGGTGCAAGTAAAGACTAAGGGTATCGTATCCATGACCTGACGGATAAATCATCAGACCGGCAATTCACCTGACTGGTGGCTCAGTTCTCGTTAAGGAGATAATTGGGTATCGCCGCCCCCGAACAACTACCGCACTAAATTGCCCAAGCGCGCCAGATGGAAGCGTAACAAAGCCTAAACTTTCCGCAAAAGCTAAATCATACGCCCCACCCTGAAGCTTGGCTAAATACCAGTGACGGTGATTATCCTGAATCAATAAGGTGGAATCGTCCACCACCTTCCAGTCACTAATTCCGCCTTGGTTTGCAAAGGGTATTGTTACTTGAGCGGCTTGGTTTTCTGACGTTCTGGATGGCTGACTATGGGTATCCGTAGCCATTGCATCAGCAGTCATCATCGCGAGCAATAAGTTTGCAATCAGCCAACTTGAATGCAATTTCCACCGCATACAATGTCCTCGATCTTTAGTACTTAAAAAAACATTAGGCAGCAATTTTCATTTGAAGTTCTACTTAACATTGATTAACCAGCGTTACTAATTGTCTGCAAACTCTAATATGACCCTCTTGAATAACCGCTGACTCATAAGCAACATTGCTGCAAACAGCTTGCTTATATCGCAACAGCTACGACTGACATAGCGCTTGATTTCACCTACTGCATTCAACGTACTCACAAGAGATTATATTGATATAAATACTATATTTATCATATGGTTATACTTAAATAAAACCATAAAATATAAGCTACAAAAGCCTCTATAGATGAATGGCACGCATCTTGCTGAATCTAGTCACTATTCCAATATCATCATAAATCAAGAGAGTATTAAATGAATACCAAAACCAGGGATCTCAACCAACGACCGCGTCAAACCGAGCAAAACACTTTCCGTCGTACTGCACTTACTATCGCACTTGCTGGCATTACCGCATTTTCTGCAGGATCAGCTTATGCGGCTGAAGATCAGGCTTTGGCAGACTTACAGAAAGCCTTAGAAGTACTTCAGGCTGAAAATGCTAATCTAAAGAAACAGCTGGATAATAAGCAAATAAAGGCAGCAGACAACGCCGCAGCGAGTGATACTACAGCGACTAGCTCTACAGAACATAATGCCGAAACCAAAACCGCTGCCACTGAAGATTCATCAATATTAGATGCGGTCGTGGTTAAATTTAAAAAGAAAAGTATTCTTGAAAAAGTAAAAGATGTTCCTAAATCTGTTTCAATTGTGAGTGGTGAGGAGCTTGAGCAGTTGGGTGCCCTTAATGTGGGTGAGATTCTAAAACGAATCGGCAACGTTCAATGGAATTATGGAAACCCTAAAACTGGCAGTTTGTCTATCAGAGGGATTAGTGCAGGCTCTAGCGAAGCAATCGATCCAAGCTTGGGTGTAAATGTGAATGGTGTGCCTTACGCCTACGTTGCGCTCGCAAGTGGATCTGATTACGTTGATATTGACACGGTAGATGTGACGCGTGGCCCACAAGGTTCCACTGGTGGCAAAAATACCAGCATGGGAACGATTAACATCAGAAACAAGCGACCAACCTTTACGCCAGAAGCCAATGCCTCGATTACTTTTGGTCAGCAGAATGCATTAATCACGCAAGCGGCGGTAGGTGGTGCGGTTGTCGACGACCTGCTAGCTTGGCGTGGTACGTTTTACAGAAATCAGCAAGAAGGTTATTACAAAAACCAATACAAAGACATCGAAGATCGTACCAGTTACGTGAATACCGATCGTACCTATGGACGCGCACAGTTTTTACTGACCCCTACCGAAAAATTCAATGCGCTCTTTAGTATTGACTTCAAACCCAAAGGGATAGAGTTCGTCAATGGCCTGTCGGTCAAAAATCCTGAGCCAGCGACTTATGTTAACGGCTTGCCAGTTTACATTGCCAATGGAACAATCGTTGCTGGCAAGAGTACTGCATCCAACTTAACACAAAATAAACTAAATAGAAGCTGGTTTGCACCAGCTGGTTATACCTACAGTAATTATATCAATCAGAACATTAACGAAGACAATAATAAAGGTATCCTGAATGGCAGCAAAGGCGCTTCAGCAGAACTCAATTGGGATGTTCTAGGCCATACGTTGACTTCAATTACAGCCTATAAGGATAATTTCTTTCAGGCATCTAACGATGAAGGTACGCCTTTTGACATCACCAAAAACAACGGTTTGTTTGTGCATTACAAACAGGAAAGCCAGGAGTTGAAACTGACCTCTAAACCGGGTGGATTTGTTGATTACACGGCAGGTCTGTTTTACCTTCAAAATAAATCTGATGCCAGTTCACGTACAAGATACGGCTCTGATGCGGGTGCGTGGTTTGCCAATGACACTCAATATTCTGGTGCAACTACCCCAGCAAATGGGTTAGGTTTCAACGGCGCGGGTCGTGCCCTATTGAAAGACTCTCTTGATCGCGTCTTTGCAAGAACTGTCACCTATACTGACAATCAGAGTTCAGCACTTTTCGGACAGGCAGACTGGCATCTCTCCACCCCGCTTACTTTAACCACTGGTATCCGCTTCTCTAAAGAAAATCGTAGTACCAGCCAAGTAAAAGAAGTGACCGACAGCGGGTTTGGTGCGGCTCTTAACCCCGTGGCGAATGGCGGCTTTGGCTCTACTGGAACAGGTGCACTTGCTGGTACTAATACCGCTGCCCAGAATAGCATTGCAGACCAATTGGCAGCCCAATATTTTGGCAAAACAATTGCAGGCGCTGCTGGTGCAACCTATAACACCTTGACTCCCACAGAGAAGCAACAGGTCGCAAGTGCTAAGGCACTACGAGCCTCTACTGGGTTTAACGGACTTTATAGCAACACCCAAGCAGAGAAATTTGATGATATTCTGCCAACGGGTAACATCAGCCTTAACTACAAGTTTAATGAAGATCATTCCACTTATGTTTCATGGCAGCGTGGCGCTAAAGCCGGGATCTCGCAGATCAGTGGTGTCGATAAGTTAGGTACTCCAGTTTCTCGTCTAGTCAATGCCGAGTCTTCTAACGTATATGAACTAGGCATTAAGTCAGCATTTTTGGATAAAACCCTGACCGTCAATGCTGATGTATTCTTAGACAACCTGAAAAACTTCCAACAAACCGTAACGATTCTTGACCCTATTGCAACGGCTCAGGTTGGCTCTAATCAATACACTAGCATTACTGGCAACGTACCTTTAGTGCAAATTAAAGGTGTGGAATTAGATGCTACCTATACAGGCATAGAATATACCTCGTTACGCCTTGCTGGTGCTTATAACGATGCACGTTATGCAAGTTCAGTTTTGTTAGCAAACCCCGTTGAACAAGGTAACCAAACCCCGGCTTTCAGAGATGTAAATGGTCGGACTTTACCCAACGCACCGAAGTTTACCTTCAATCTGTCTGCAGACTATCGTCGCCCAGTATTCGGCAATAAGGAGTTCCACACTGACATCAACTACAACTACACTAGCAAGTATAAATCAGATGCGGCATTATCTGATTACTCTGTAGTGAATGGCTATGGTGTGACTGACTTCGGTATTGGTATCGGCCGTAAAGACAAGTTGTTCGATGCTAACTTCCTCGTGAAAAACCTGTTTGATACCGAATATAGAAACAATCAGACTTGGAATAGCTATGTACCAAGTAACCCGCGCTGGATTGGTGTCGTACTCAGTAGCAAACTGTAACATTTAAGATTTAGCTCAAAATAATACACGTCTAAAGCAGCTGAAAAGCTGCCAGGACGTGTATTATCATTTGTGCCATAGCAAAACGCCATGTCCGTTTTTAATTGCGCGTTAAAGCTTGTGTTCTAGCGCAATAGTTTCATGTAACTATTAACTGTCGCTAATACCATTCTTTCAACACTCTTCTTTTACGCATTTAAGTTAACCATGTTGCCACATCCAGACCTATCCTTACTGTTATTAATCGCCCTTGCAGGGTTTTATGCTGGCACCCAGAACACGCTGGCTGGGGGTGGATCCTTCATTACATTCCCCACGTTACTACTTGCCGGACTTAATCCATTAGCGGCCAATATAACCTCCACAGTTGCCCTATTCCCTAATCAAATGACCTCAGCATTTGCCGGACGTAAGCTGGCAGGAGGCGTTGGTGAGATTAGTTTAAGCAAGCTACTTGGCCTCAGCGCGGTGGGTGGCATGGTCGGTGCGATACTGCTGCTTAACACACCTGTTACCTTCTTCGCGCATCTGGTACCTTGGCTAGTGCTATTCGCCACCGCTATTTTCACATGGGGGAGTTTTCGTAAGAAGCCGCTCCATGCCGTGCATGCCATTCCGGTACCACTACTGGTAACGATTCAGTTTCTAATCGGTGTCTACGGTGGTTACTTCGGCGGCGGCATTGGCTTTTTAATGCTGGCAGCCTTGACCATCGCCGGCCAACAGGTTCGCATGGCCGCTGCTACCAAAAATGTGCTGGCAATGGCAATGAATGCCTCTGCGGTAGCCCTATTTATATTCTCAGGACAGGTTAACTGGCTTGCCGCGCTCGCTTTGGCTGTAGGTGGAATCGGTGGTGCCTTTGCAGGCAGTTGGCTGTTACACCGCGTGCCAGAAAAGCTGTTGCGTGGGTTTGTCGTGCTAGTAGGTATCGTACTTACGGTGTGGTTGTTCTTACGCTAGTTGATGCGCTAACTTATGATTAAAAAAACAGCATCTCAAAAAGAGATATTTAAGAAGAGACACCTAATGGGTATTACACCCCTTCGCGTGGAATGTAGTTATCCAGATTGCGCTCTCCTTCATGGCAGGCATATTCATACCACTCGTAGCTCGGGTCATCTCCATGCACCCGATTCTGCTTAGAGGATACTGTCCAAGGTTGTGTATACACTGAAGGGTCTTGATAGGTGGCTTGATATTGAAAAGTATTTTTGTCTTTAAAAATAAATCGCTCGGTAATATGCACCTGATCACTTGAAAAATCACCCTCGTAACTCAGTCGATGCTTGGCGTTGCTATTGGTAACATCTACAACCAATGTATTACCTTCCCAATGCCCCCGAGAATCTGACATGAACTGCTTAACATTTACAGGGATATGTAGCCGGTCATCTAAGTAAATAAAGCGGTTAGACGCATACGAAATTATAAACACAACGCCTGGATACTGGCGAATTTCAACTTCATTCCACCATTGCTGTCGTGAGACACCGCTAGGAAAGCAGCGCATTTGCGTTTCTACGTATTCAGGTTTCTTGGGGTTTTCAAAATTAAGATAAAGCTCCTGTTGGCGCGCCAGCGCCCAAGGCTGATAAGGCACTTGACCATTGATCGGATCAATAATGCGGCTAGGCTTTTGTGTCTTTGCAACAATTCTGCCATCAAGGCCACGTTGTGGAATTTTTCCGGCATCAGGCCCTTTCGCTTCAGGCTTGGCATCTTGTCCATCCCGCGGATTGGTCAACGAGTAGGCGTTTGGATGCTCGGTCTTCCAAAAGCCTTGAATATCTGGCTGACCATCGGCTAGCCGCTTAGGCACCCAAGTCTCCGCTGTCTTTTTCTTATCAGCACCATCCGCACCAACAGCAAGCATAGAAGCCATGAGTAAAGGAGCCCCAATGCTTAACACTACCCAGCGCAATGATAACCCGCACTTAAATTTCATCGTTTGTCCTGTTCAATCTATTCGGTTACGGGTAATACTGTTCAGAATCAAATGTGTGAGGATAATTCTCTAATAGCTGCACATTCTTCTCCTTGTTTCGATACAGAATAAGACTGATTGTCCACGGCTTAGTAAATACTTTCGGGTCTTCCAGCGTGGCTTCATAACGAATGTGGTCCGGTCCCAATGGGGTGTATTTCTCTACCACGTGTAATTCCTCACTATGGAAGTTACCCGCACGATCAAGCCAAGTGTCGGGGTGTTGATGTAGCACGTCGGCAATGAGCGTATCACCTTGCCAGTGACCTCGCGAGTCGCCAAGCCACCAGTCAATATGCCCCTGCGGATGCTTACTGCCGTTTGTATAAATCGTACGAACGGAGTTTTGGTATTCATACACAAGCGTCACATGATTATCTTGTTGCAGTATATGGAACGGCGCTGAGTTATAGGCAACACGAGGTACACCGAGTAAAAAGCCCTTATTGCGTGGGTCAAGCGTTATCCGATTTTCGAAATTCTTCTTCTTTTGCGCTAATGCCCATGGTTGGTAGGGTATCGACCCACCGACAACAACGCCAAGCCCTGGAGGCGCCATCCTGACACCAGAAGCTGGCAGTTTCTACATCATGGATCGAGGTTTTACCGACTTTGCTCGCAGGCACTCACTGCACCAAGCACAGGCCTTCTTCGTCA
>CAINWC010000158.1 GCA_903854305.1 uncultured Pseudomonadota bacterium
GCAACGACCTTGCCATTAATCACAAATACACGGTAATCATGTGGTGCCTGCGCGGTTTCAATCAATTGCTGAAAATAATAAACACCATCCACAAACTGCTGCATAGGCACAGGTAAAGACTCGTTTGCATGCAATCTACGCACACCCAAACCTTGCGAGCCAAATAGCGGCTTCATTACGATGATTTGATGGTTGCTTGCAGCGGTTTGGCGAATAGATTCAGCATGCTTCCTAGACTCACATGCCCAAGTAGCAGGCGTAGAAACACCATGAGAGCGCAGCAAAAAGCTTGTCATGGCTTTATCAACGGTGCGTTCAATGGCCTTTACATCGTTGTAAATAATCACACCCTGCATTGATAGCATGTGAAACACATTCAATCGTGTAATGACTTGCTGTAGCGTACCGCCAGAAACGCCACGAACAAACACGGCTGGCGGCAAAATATCACACGTTGGGATCTTAATTTGCGGCTTATCATCCGATAAATCAATCACACAATCTTGCAAGGAAACAAATGCCGCTTCGACACCACGCTTGGCAAGGGCTTGCTTTAATTGCGCGCCATGCCAGCCTGGGTCGTCAGTAAATATCGGAATTTTCAAATAATAACCATCAATGAATTAGTCGGTAAATGCGATGCCTTAATCAGTAAACGATAGTGCGATTAAGTCTGCATTCAATTGTCCGCCTTCAAACACATTACCAGTATCCACATTGGTAATCGTCACTTTAGCTGGGCTAAACAACATCGGGTCGATTTTATAAAAGTCCATATTGACCGATTTAAACACTTCCGCAAAGGTTTTACCGTAATCTTTAGAAGCGCTACTAGGCAAGTTTAAGGCCAGTGCTTCGGCTGCTGCATCATCGCCTTTAACCTGCAAAGCAACTGACCCACCAAATAAAATAGCATCATTAGTGCGACCCATTGCCGTCATAAAGTCTTTGGCAACTGGTGGTAAAACCGCCAAGCCAGTGCCACTGATGATATTTGCTAAGGGAAAATGTAGCGTATGCGCTTTATGTAACGCCACTTCCAACACGCGCCCCACAATTTGCACCGTTCCTGCAATACTGGTGGTTGGCGTTAAGATGATCGTTAAATGTTCAGCTGCGATTTTAGTATCACGTACAATTTTTTCAATGACTTCTACTGGCGGTATTTTGTCAGTTTCCAGCACGATGCAAGTGCTAGCAGCCTCATCTTGATATTCAAGCTCTTTGAACAAATCCTCACGTTGCGCCAACGCACGTGCAGGGCCAGAACCCAATGAAAAGAACTTTTCATGGCTCAGCGCCCAACCTGCGTATTGGCTTGCCAAACACGCCAATACTGGCTGCGCCGATGCCACTGAGATCGCATTTGGCCATTTTGGAAATCGTGTATCCGCTTGCAAACTGACTTGCCCAAGCCCACCCATGCAAATTTCAGCGATCAATCGCCCCGCCTCGGCGCTGCCTGCGTGTACGATACCTGCATCGATAATCGTGCAACCAGATTCGTGCTTAGAAATTCCTATCTGTAAAGCATCAGCTTGCTCCACTAATTTATCAAGTAAAGGTGCGCTCAGTTGATTAACACTTAAATGTGCTTGCACTGCTAATTGTGATATTGATGGTTTTTGCACGTTTTCCTCTTTTCAATCATTTTGTTGTAATAATTGTTGCACTTTTTCTAATCTAACTTGCGCCAATCGCTTGGCTTCATCTGCATCATAAGCTTGTGAGAGCACCGTACAAGCAGGCTCTCCAGCCAATATAATAATTTCATGTTGTTGCGTCGCTGGCTGAGGAATATCCACCACCCAAACCGGCCATTCAAATGCGCTGGCAATTACAATATCTGTTGTGGCGTACACAATAGCGTGTGCATTTGAGTGTCTAGTATTTTGATATGGAAGCAATTCTCCGTCAATACACGCCTGAATATGCAAATCTATTAAGTTTTCATCGTCGTACAAATCAAATGTTGCACTTAATCTTGGATTAATTTCCAACACATAAACGAACTCGTCTCCAAGCAAGGCATCCAAGCTATTCAAACCCACCAGACCAAACTCAACAGCTAACTTCTCTGCCGCCGCTATCATCTGCTGCTTAATTAGTTCTGGCAACGCAATATTATTGGCCGCACCGCCATAGCGAAAAGGCAGCTTTATCGTCGGGTTCAACCATTGTTCATTAAAACCTATCACCTCAACACTATGTGCATTCGAAACAAATAATAATGACACCGAACGCCCATCAACCCATTGCTGATAATAATGTTGATCGGCTTGTGTTGGGCAATCAGCATTCACGATACTAATATGCGTTCCACCACAACCACCTGCGAACTTGCTCAAGTAAACAGTTGAATCGACATCATCAGGCAATATTCCACATACTTTAGGATAAGGAATATTACATTTTTCTAATGCTGCAAAAAAACGATTCGTCGCTTTAACCGCACCA
>CAINWC010000159.1 GCA_903854305.1 uncultured Pseudomonadota bacterium
GTCTTTAATGAATAATTCACCCACAGGATAATCCGAGATCATCCACACGGCATGATACTTTGTGAAAATAGTCACGGTCGACTTCACCCACACTAAAATCCGAAGCGCCCTTAAAAATAAGCCAAAAAGGCTAAAACAGATGCTCTGGAAGGCCTGCTCCTATTGCCTCCCAGAGCATCTGTTTTTAGCATTAAGTAGTTAAATCAAAAACCTCATCATTAAACTCATGCAAACAATCCGCTTCATTATCTTAAGCATTAGCCTGCTAATCGCCAACACAAGCTACGCTCAAAATACTTATATCGTCAGCTACGTTTACGATGGCGATACCGTAAAACTCCGGCCTTTAAATGCTAACGGCTCACAAGATGAATTGAAGTTACGCCTCACAGATATAGACGCACCTGAACGCAACCAAGCTTACGGCTTAAAATCACGTCGCGCGCTTATCAATCTATGCAAGGGCAGCAACATCATCGTCACAGCACAGATTACAGGCACCGACAAATACCATCGCTCATTAGGCCGTTTGCAATGTGATCATATTGATGCAAGCTTATACTTAGCGGAACGCGGCTTAGCTTGGCATTATGCACAATACTCCAAAGATATTGAGATTCAGCAAGCTGCCCAAAACGCGCGCCGGCTAGGGTTAGGACTTTGGACGGATGACAAACCAACTCCGCCTTGGGTTTGGCGACATCAACATCTGCATTAAAACTAGCTTTAATCACAATCTTCCGTATAATGCAATTTCCCTATGCCAACCAATCAGCGTAGCGGTCTCTTTACCTTAATCTTCTTGATTTTCAAATCACTTGAATGATTATTACATTTGCCTTCCTCGATTGGTGTTGCTTCATAAGTAATAGGTCGGCTTACATTTCCAAGCTGGAGCTTTACATTGACAATTGAAACAACCCTATCGACAGAACAAACGAAGTCTGTTGAAACAAACACAACTAATATCGGCGCCTTAGGTTTTAACGAACTAGGATTAGCTGAACCGATTTTACGCGCCATTAACGACGCAGGCTACACCACACCAACCCCAATTCAAGCCAAAGCCATTCCGCAAGTATTAAGCGGTGGCGATTTGCTAGCAGGCGCACAAACCGGCACAGGTAAAACCGCTGGTTTTACACTGCCAATTTTACATTTGCTCAGCAAAAAACCTTTGGCCGAAGTCGCTAAAGGCCGCCCACGCTGCTTAATGCTGACACCAACGCGTGAACTTGCCGCGCAGATTGAAGAATCTGTAAAAACCTATGGTAAATATTTACCGCTTACTTCTACCGTGATTTTTGGTGGCGTCAATGCGAATCCACAAATCGCGCGCTTGAAAAAGCCGCTGGATATTCTAGTCGCAACACCTGGCCGCTTGCTGGATCATGCTAATCAAAAGAACGTGGATTTATCCGGCGTTGAGATTTTAGTGTTAGATGAAGCTGACCGCATGTTAGACATGGGGTTTATCCGCGACATCAAAAAAATTCTAGCCATGTTGCCTAAGCAACGTCAAAACCTATTATTCTCAGCCACCTTCTCAGACGAGATTAAAGGCCTTGCCGATGGCTTGTTACACAACCCTGGTTTTGTTGAAGTGGCACGCCGCAATACCGCTTCCGAGCTGGTTGAACAAACCGTGCACATGGTTGCACAAACGCATAAACGTGAATTAATGAGCTACCTGATTAAGCACCATGACTGGAAGCAAGTATTGATTTTTACCCGCACAAAACATGGCGCGAACCGTTTGGCTGAAAAACTAATTAAAGATGATATTCAAGCGGCTGCGATTCATGGCAACAAGAGCCAAGGCGCGCGCACTAAAGCGTTGGCGCAATTTAAAGATGGCACTATGCGCGTACTTGTGGCAACAGACATCGCCGCCCGTGGTTTAGATATTGACCAATTACCGCAAGTGGTGAATTTTGAACTACCGAACGTACCAGAAGACTACGTGCATCGTATCGGCCGAACTGGCCGTGCAGGTAGTAGTGGTGCAGCTGTTTCTTTAGTTGATCGTGAAGAATTAAAGCTACTGAAAGATATTGAAAAACTGATTAAACGCGAGATTCCAAAAGTGCATGTAGAAGGCTTTACGCCAAATGCCAACCCTGAGCCTGAAGCGCCACGTGAACCACGTCAACCGCATGGTAGACCAGCGCGCGGCGCACAGCCTCGCAACGCACAAGGTGCTGGCGCTGGTCAAAATGCAGGACGAAATGGCGCTCAAGGCCGTGGTCAGTCTCAAGGTAGAAATCAAGCTGCACCAAACGCAGAGGGCAGACCAGCCAGAGACAATACGCGCACTTCTAGACCTGCAAATAGCCAGCCTAGAGATTCCCAAGGCAATTCGGCGCGTGGTGATTCACAAAACGCAAACACTAAAAACATGTCAGAAGCGGCGCGCCATCAAGCGATGCCACAGCCCGCTTTATTTGCACCTAAAAGTACCAATCATGGTAATTTTAATCGCGGCAGCGCTACCAATGGCGGGGCTGGACGCACTAATCCGAACGCTGGCAGTCAACATCGCAGCGGCGGTAGAGGTCGTTAAGACTTATAAACTATTATGCAGATTTGGGTGGATGCTGATGCTTGCCCTGTCGTGATTAAAGAAATTTTATTCAGGGCAGCGGAGCGCACTAAAATCACCACAACACTCGTCGCTAACCAGTTTTTACGCACACCTGCATCGGCTTACATTAAGACCATGCAGGTGCCTAGCGGCTTTGATGTTGCCGATAGCAGAATTGTGTTGGAGCTCACAGCAGGCGACTTAGTGATTACCGCGGATATTCCACTCGCAGCACAGGTTGTAGAAAAAGGCGGCCATGCACTTAACCCGCGTGGCGAGCTTTATACCACTGCCAATATTCAAGAGCGCCTCGCAATGCGCAATTTAATGGAAGAACTGCGCGGCAACGGTGTGGATATTAGCGGCCCATCTGCTTTTAATCAGACCGATAGGCAAGCGTTTGCCGCAGCGTTGGATCGCTTTATTGCAAAGCAATTAAAGACTTAAGGACACCTCTATTTATTCAAGTTTTTAAGTTAGGCAAGGCGCGAATAAAAAATTATGACGCAGTATATATTTGATATATAAGGAATAATTTTTTTTAGCAACGCAGCATAACGACGAAAATTGAATTAATAGAGATGCCCTTAACACTGACTTATAATATTCATCAAAATAAATACGAGTTGTATTTAAGCAAAACACAAAAATGGATTAAAATCTTACCCATAAATTTTTTACAAACTTTGATTTAGACTTTAACTTTAGGATTACAACATGCAAATTGCAATGAACACTGTAGTAACAATGACTTACGAACTTAAAGATGTAGATGGCAACGTGCTTGAATCAAGCGCAGACCCAGTATCTTACTTGCACGGCGGCTACGACAATATTTTCCCATTGGTTGAAGAAGCCATGCATGGTAAAAATATCGGCGATGAAGTTATCGTTGATTTACAACCAGTGGATGCATTTGGTGAGTACGACGAAGAATTAGTACAAATTGAGCCAGCAAGCGCTTTCCCAGCGGATGAATTAAAAGTAGGCATGCAGTTTGAAGGTGAAGATGACACTGGTGAAGTGATTTTATACACCGTAACTGAAATCGCTGACGGCAAAGTTGTGGTTGATGGTAACCACCAATGGGCTGGCGAACGCGTTGTGTTTACCGCAACGATCAAAGACGTACGCGTCGCGCTAGCTGAAGAAGTAACGCATGAGCATGTACATGGTGCTGGCGGTCACCACCACTAGTATTAACCAGTATTAGTCATACAAAAAAGCACTCAAATTTGAGTGCTTTTTTTATTTTAAAACTCGATTAATTAGCGATAAGGCTTACCATCTATGACTTATTTAACCAAATCTTTGAGTTTATACAATA
>CAINWC010000160.1 GCA_903854305.1 uncultured Pseudomonadota bacterium
GAAACTGAAGATTACATTACTGGCAAGTTTGGTTAAGCTTAATTAAACATGTAGATTATTTATTTCTTCTGCAAGTCTTCAGTCAATAAAAAAGCCAGCATTGCTGGCTTTTTTATTGACTGAAGAATAGGTTACATACTCACTTGTTGACTAGACATTTGGCGTTGCACCTGCATCACTTGCTCAGCAGATGATTGTCTATACGTTAAAGCTGTATAGAAGCTAATCATACGTTCAGCTTGCAGTTTAGCTGTCCATTTTTCTAAGGCATAGGCTTTTGCACGACGACCCAATTCAAACCTTTGCTCAGGATAAATTAACAGCTGATGTACTCTTTCTGCAAACTCAAGCGTATTGTCATTGGCAATCAGCGCGCCTTTACCTTCAATTAAAATCGAGGCTGTGCCTAATTCAGCAATGGCAACTACTGGCGTACCTTGCGCCATGGCTTCCAATAAAACCAAACCTTGCGTTTCACTTTTGGATGCAAATACAAAAATATCAGCAGACTCATAACACGCGTTAAGCTCGGTACTGCGATCTAAGTAACCAATAAATTTTATGTTATTTTCAAGTCCTAGTGTTTTAGCGAGTTTATGCAAGCTGACTTCTGCTGGACCTTCGCCAGTGACGACTAACAATACATCAGGCCGTTTTTCGATGAGAATTTTGGTCATTTCCAATAAAAAATGAATATTCTTTTCAAATGCCACACGTCCCACATACAGCAACATAGGACGATCTAATGCAATACCATATTTCAATCTAAAGGCCTGCCCATCGGCTTCTTTAAAACTATGCTCTTGTAAACCTGTAGGAATGACTTCTGCCGGGACTTTTACGCCGTAACCACGCAACACATCCAACATGGGTTGCGAAGGCGCTACAATGGCATTAACAGCATTACACTGGCGCTTAGAGATCATTCTAGCCATGCAGCGTGCTAAGGATTTAGGCACCCAAGGCAAATAGTGATGCAAATAATCTTCAAAAAACGTATGGTAGGTTTCTATGCATGGAATATTAAGTGCGGAGGCTAGTTTAAGCCCCAAATAATGGGCAACAAATGGCGTATGCACATGGATGATGTCGTACTTTTCTTTTTCCAACTCAGGTAATAACTTCATCGCCTCACCATACTTCATCAGCTTATCTTCCGGATCAAAATAAATGCTGCGCGCAGGGATGCGTCTTATCCAATCGTTATTATTGTTGGCTTCACTATTTTTCGCTTCGTCAGCCGTTGCTATCTCATAATCAGGTGCAATTAAATGTACTTCATGACCTAAGCTTTGCATTTGCCTCACAAAAGTATTGATGGAGGTTGATACACCATTAATCCGCGGGAAATATACATCTGAAATAAATAGAATTTTTAATGGCTTTATGCTGCTAGATATATTTGTCATTGATAATGATTGGCCTTATGTATTTAATTAAATCAAGGTGTTAGTTAAATTAAACAATAACGAATTTATATGACGATTTGATGAAAAGTATCCTAATAGGTTGTTACCGAATCTTCATGTGTCTGTCACATTGCATTCATATCGACATGTCAAATTACGCTTCATGCAGTTACCAACATTCCTTAAAAAATATTACTGGTGGCTTCCATTCTGCCTTTATTCTATCGATGCCAACGCATGGGGATTGATGACGCATCTGTATTTTGCTCAATCATTACTTTGGGCAATGCCCTTGCTAGACCCTCGTTTGCAAAGTGCCATTAAACGCTTCCCTGAATTAGTGATGGCTGGCGCTTGTTTACCAGACCTAGCGATTGTCAGTCATCGTTATCGACACACGCATCTGTGGGAAAATGCGCATCAGCTGATGATGACTGCCAGAACCGATGAAGAAACGGCCATTGCCATTGGTTATCTTAGCCACCTGTATGTAGATGTGATTGCTCACAATCATTTTGTGCCAGCCCACGAAGCCTTATGGCATAAGAACCAAATGTTTACACATATAGCCTCTGAGTGGGCGATGGATGGGCACTTGGCACCGCTAATGAAGAATACTACTCCACGGTATCTACTCAATAAACACCAAATAATCATTTCAAAATTCATTTCAATTCAGTTTAGATGCTCTGAACAAGTCACTAATCTTGCGTTGCAACGCTTGGCATTTTGGGATGGTGTTTTGCGCTTTGTGAAATTACCAACAGTGATCTATGGTTTAGTGCAGTTAGTAGATAAGCGCGTTTTCAAGCACTTTGTGTATTACGTGGCCAAAACCCAAGTGGCGGTAGCTGAGATAGGTACTGTGTTAAATGGCAATAAGCCAGTGGTGGAGCCTGAGTTAAAAAACCTGAGTGTGGAGCAGCTTGATATTTGGCGGGAGCAATGTTTAATGCACTTGCATCTACTACATCCGATGCCTGTTCAGTACTTTACTACCAGTTTGACCGAGCAATGTTAAATGACCCAGTTACTGAATAATTTGAAAAGATAGCCCTGCAATCAGCCCACCGAGCAAAGCGCCAGCGAGTACATCACTAGGGTAATGCAGCCCTAACACTACTCGTGACAAACCTACCAGAGCGGTAAACGGCACCACAACTATCGTAAGCTGCGGGTAATAACTAATCACCACCACGCAAAACAGTACCGCATGTAAAGTATGGCCAGATGGAAAACTGAATTTATCCAGCGGCGTACCTGTCAGCCAGATATCTTGATGCACCTCGTACGGACGTGGCCGCAAGGTTTTTCCTTTCAACCATTTATAAAGAGTCGTACCAACCAAGCCAGCCATTACCATGTGTAGCACTGGAGCAAACCCTTCAGCACCTTTAACGATCAATATACCTATCATCAAGGCATACCAAAACAGCCCATCGCCGAGCCGGCTCACCACCCTAAAAAAATCGCGAATAACTCTATACTGGCTAGTATGGTTTACCGCAACACAAACATTACTATCTAATCGATGCATGCGATTTAAATATAAACGCATTCTCAATGACATTACTCACCTCAATCTATTTTTAGTTGAGGCTAGCTTGTCATTGCAATATGAATCATTGATGAATGATAAATGACAGTTTATTGAATTTGGAATGACTCATCTCCACACCAATTTAAACTTATCAATCAAAACATCAAGTTTTCATAATATTGCAATATTCAATATGGATAATGTCCTACCATTACCGACTAACGTAAAATCTATGAACAATGAGTTCGTGAGCAATAGTAGTAACGAATACGACCCTGTCGAACAGCGTTACAACCTTATTCACGGTGCCTTGTCTGCCAAACCGCACCTTCTCCAAACGATACTTCAATCATCCAAATTACAGGCGCATGAGGATGCGGTTACTGCATTAAAAAAAGAAACAGTTGTTAAGCAGGATATTCCTGAGCGTTTAAATCATGCAGAAAAAATCTATCAAAAATCATTAAATCTGCAAGCCGAACAACTTGTTAGCTTATATAAGAACCTACCCATAGACCGCAAAATAGATTTGCTTATCTATGCTGAAGAAGTCGGTGAAATAAACGAGAAAGCTCGCAAACTTGCCAGTCAACAAATGCAGGCAGATCGCGCTAAAGTATTTGCTGATCACCACGCCGTTTTAGGTTCGCTACATACGTTAACTAACGAAAGTATCCGGCCTCCAACTAATATACAGATTATTGCTAAACCTCAGCCAGCCACATCATCTAAAGAAGCTACTCCAGAACAGCCTCAAGAGAAAGGGCTAATCAATCAAGTAGGCCTCGGAAATCCAGCAGCAGTGACTATAAACCTTCCTTTCACGGCTATCCCAGGCTTACCGGCATTAAGCAAAATTCTAGAAAAAATTGATAAAACCACCCATTTTGACTTAGGCTTTACCTTTAAAGGGGTCGCGGATCAAGTGCCAAATCCCAACGGCGGACACGATCTTCTCTATCGATTAAGCTATGCTGGTACTGGCATCATGAGCAGTAAAGTTAACGTACAAGTCGCCCCGATTGCGCTTAAACTCCAAGAGTCAGTCGATCAGGATAAGTGGGGCGGCAACTCATCCATTTTCACTAGGCATAAAGCAGATAATTCGGGCACTAAATATTCTGTTAACTTTAATGATAGCGATGGCAGCGTTAGCTTTGCGCATGAATACAGCTACCAAAAACCTAGCAATAAAATCATTTCAACGTTAACCGGCGGCCATCACTTTAGCCGAGAGAATGGCCCAGCCTTACGAATTCCCGCCGAGCTTGTACCTACCTTAGACAGAATCGTAAAAGCACTTCCTAATGAAGAAGAAGCGAATGTGATTTTTGATCGAATTGACAAAGTCATCCCCATCAATCAAGCCATCAAAGTGGCATCTTCCATTATTGATAGCGTTGATAAAAACATCGTCAGCGAACAGCCATTTCTAACGGCATCCATGTATGTACTGAAACAAAAAATAGCCGAATCAGGCCTATCGGCCAAAGCGCAGGAGGAAGTTTTAGCTAGAGCATGTGAAAATTGCGATAAAAATGCAACGCAAGGTAGCTTACCTGCCATAGCTATCAAAGAAAAGACTCCTACAGCACCAGCTATTAGCCTTGACCAATAGCAGCGCTACGGTAGTTATTGCGTAACTTTTGTAACGACTGCTGCAATTCTTTCCGCAAGCATTTGCACTTGGTCTTCATTTTCACCTTCAACCATGACTCGAATCTTAGGTTCAGTACCAGAGGCCCTTAAGAGCACTCGCCCACGATTAGCAAGCTCTGTTTCAGCAACTTGCACCGAAGTTTGAATTTCTACATGATTGGCTAAATCAATTTTTTTCGCCGTTTTTACATTAATAAGCACTTGTGGATAGAGCGTTAAACCAGCAGCCAATTGCGCTAAGGTCTTTTTGCTTTCAATCACTGCTTGCAACACTTGTAAGGCAGCAATAATGCCATCACCACTACTGTGTTTATCCAGCGTAAGGATATGCCCAGAGTTCTCACCACCCAATTGCCAACCATGCCGATTCAGTTGTTCAAGCACGTATCTATCGCCCACTTTGGCACGAACAAAGGGAATATTCAATGCAGTGAATTCATGTTCTAACGCAAGGTTAGTCATTAATGTACCTACAACGCCGCCTTGCAAGGCACCATTTTGATGGCGTGCTGCTGTAATAATATAAAGCAGCTGATCGCCGTCTAGCAATTGGCCATTACTATCAACCATCATCACACGATCACCATCGCCATCGAATGCAATACCTAAATCAGCCTGATGCTCGAGTACCGCTTTCCGCAAAGCCTGTGGATGCGTAGAACCTACCTGCTCGTTAATGTTCAAGCCATCAGGTTTATTACCAATCGCAATCACCTCTGCGCCTAGTTCATGAAAAACTGGTGGCGCTACATGGTAAGTTGCGCCATGCGCGCAATCTAAAACAATTTTCAAACCGCGTAGATCGAGATGATTAGGAAAAGTACTTTTACAAAACTCAATATAACGCCCAGCAGCATCGTCAATACGGCGCGCTTTACCTAGCTTGGCAGATTCCATCACTTGCATCGGTTTATCAAGTTCCGCTTCTATGGCATGCTCAATATCGTCAGGTAGCTTTGTACCTAGGCTAGAAAAAAACTTAATGCCGTTATCGTAAAAAGGATTATGTGAGGCCGATATGACTATGCCTGCCTGAGCACGTAGTGCGCGAGTGAGGTAGGCCACCGCTGGCGTTGGCATTGGGCCTGTGAGCAAGATATCGACACCTGCGGCAGACAACCCAGCCTCTAAAGCGGCTTCCAACATATAACCTGAAATACGCGTATCTTTACCAATTAACACCGCAGGATGCGCACCTTTGGCTAAATTACTTTCAATGCTAGTCAGTACACGTCCAGCGGCATAGCCTAAACGCATCATAAAGTCAGGCGTAATCGGTGCACTTCCAACGCGGCCGCGAATACCATCTGTGCCGAAGTACTTTTTAGTCATGCTTAAATTCCTAGTTTCATTATATTTTTTATACTGAATATTTGTAGTTTTTGTGATTTACTATAAGACCGCGGCAACCACTTTAAGTGCATCTACCGTCGCCTGAACATCATGTACACGTACTATTTTAGCGCCTTTCATTGTAGAGATGACCGAGGCCGCGAGACCTGCATGCAAACGCTGCTGTTCGTCACCACCGGCGATAGAGCCCAATATAGCTTTCCGAGATAAACCAACCAACAATGGCTGTCCAATATCGGCCAGCTGACTCAAGTGTTGAATGAGCATAATGTTATGTGCGCGCGTCTTACCAAAACCAAAGCCAGGGTCCAGTAAAATACGGCTTTTATCAATCCCGCATGACAAAACTGCATTGAGCCTATCGATTAAAAACTGCTTCACTTCGACAACAACATCCGTATAGTTAGGGTCTAGTTGCATCGTTTGCGGCGTACCTTGCATGTGCATTAGGCATATGCCTACGTTGCTATTGGCCACGACATCTAAAGCACCAGCTTCTTGTAAAGCGCGAATATCGTTCACAATATCAGCCCCCGCAGCGATTGCCTCACGCATGACTTCAGGTTTATAGGTATCGATTGAGATTGGTACTGTTGATAATTTACTCAAAGCTTGAATCACTGGAATGACGCGGCTTAGCTCTTCATCCAAGCTAACAGGTGTAGCTCCTGGACGGGTAGACTCACCGCCAATGTCTAGTATATCCGCACCTTCTGCGATTAACTGAAGCGCGTGCTCAACAGCTAAATTAGTCGCGTTAAATTCTCCACCATCAGAAAAAGAATCTGGCGTGACATTAACGATGCCCATCACATGCGGACGATTTAGTTCGAGTTGGTATTGGCCACATTTAAATATCATGGGCACATTATACTTAATTTCATGTGTGGATATAAATTGCTATTGAAAGTCGCAGGCAAGAAAAAGGGCTGAAATCTCAGCCCTTTTTTGGTCTAATCCAACCCTTAGATTTTAGCTGTTGGTTGTGGTGCTGGCGTTGCAGAAGCGCCAGTTGAACCAGTATCACGCGGTGGGTTCGCTTTGCTTTGTGTCGGCTTTGGTGGACGTACGGGAATGCCAGCCATGATGTCATTGATTTGATCAGCATCAATGGTTTCATACTCCATTAATGCAGTCATCATCGCCTCTACTTTATCGCGATTAGCTTCTAGCAGTTTGCGTGCTAGGCCGTATTGTTCGTCTAATATACGGCGAATCTCCGCATCCACTTTTTGCTGAGTCGCTTCAGAAACAGTCTTAGAGCTCATGTTACCAAAGAATGAATCCTGGCTATCCCCCGCATATACCATAGTACCTAGCGCATCAGACATCCCATAACGTGTCACCATATCACGCGCCAACTTGGTCGCACGTTCAAAGTCATTA
This sequence comes from uncultured Pseudomonadota bacterium, assembly GCA_903854305.1. Lineage (GTDB taxonomy): Bacteria > Pseudomonadota > Gammaproteobacteria > Burkholderiales > Methylophilaceae > Methylotenera. The sequence goes on from CAINWC010000160.1 coordinate 7,348, forward strand.
GAAGCGCCCGTCGACATTTGATGCATAAAAATCTCTTCGGCAATGCGACCACCAAACAGAATAGAAATCTCTTCCAGCATCTTGTCTTTATAATTACTAATACGGTCAAACTCAGGTAATTGCCATGTTAAGCCTAACGCCCAGCCACGTGGCATGATTGTGACTTTATGCACAGGGTCCGCCTTAGGTAGTAATTTGGCCACAATGGCATGACCAGACTCGTGGTAAGCCGTATTACGACGTTCATCTTCGCGCATGACCATAGACTTACGTTCTGGACCCATGTAGATTTTGTCTTTTGCATCTTCAAAATCTTGCATCTCTACCGTACGTTTATTACGGCGTGCGGCAAATAAAGCGGCTTCGTTTACTAAGTTAGCTAAATCAGCACCTGAAAAACCAGGTGTTCCTCGCGCCAAGATGTCGGCTTTCACATCCACATCAATCGGCACTTTTCTCATGTGTACTAAAAGAATCTGCTCACGACCTTTAATATCAGGCAATGAAACCATTACTTGACGATCAAAACGGCCTGGACGAAGCAATGCTTTATCTAGTACATCGGCTCTATTGGTTGCCGCAATTACGATAACGCCAGAATTACCTTCAAAACCGTCCATCTCAACTAGCAACTGATTCAGCGTTTGCTCGCGTTCATCATTACCGCCACCAGTACCAGATCCACGGCTACGTCCTACAGCATCAATCTCATCAATAAAGATGATGCAAGAGGAGTTTTTCTTTGCATTTTCGAACATGTCACGTACTCGAGATGCGCCGACACCAACAAACATCTCCACAAAGTCAGAACCTGAAATCGTGAAAAATGGCACTTTTGCTTCGCCAGCAATGGCACGCGCCAACAAGGTTTTACCAGTTCCTGGAGGGCCCACCATCAGAACACCGCGTGGAATACGACCTCCCAATTTTTGGAATTTTGTTGGGTCACGTAAAAACTCAACGATTTCAGCAACCTCTTCTTTAGCTTCATCACAACCAGCAACATCGGCAAAGGTTGTTTGATTATTACCTTCGTCTAATTGGCGCGCTTTGCTTTTACCAAATGAAAAGGGACCGCCACCTTTACCGCCACCTTGCATTTGGCGCATAAAAAACACCCAAACACCAATCAGCAGAATCATTGGGAACCATGAGACAAAAATACTCATCAGAAAAGATTGCTCTTCTTCAGGCTTGGCTTCTACCATGACATTGTTTTTGAGTAAATCTGATACTAACCAAGGATCTGTAGGCGCATAAGAATTGAATTTCTTGCCGTCTTGCGTCGTTCCATGAAGTACGCGGCCATCAATTTGCACTTTAGCAATATGACCGTTTTTAACTTCTTGAATAAATTGCGAATACACAATTTGATTGTCTGCGCTATTTTTAACGCCCGACAAGTTGAAAATGGCTAGTAGCACCATAGCAACCGCCAACCAAATGGCAACATTCTTAAATATATTGTTCAAAACCATGTTCCTTTTAAAAAGGCAAATCTTTAAAAATCTGCAGTACTACTCACATCTATTTCTTAGCAACTATATTACGCTTTTTGTAAATTAAATCATCAATATCTGTATTAAGAACACAAACGGTTTAACGAGTTTACGTAATGTTTAACTATATTTAACGACAAAAAACTAATGTTTTTATAAGGTGAATTTGCAAATCTAAGGTTTACGACCTATGCCCAACAAATACACTTCGTTACTTCGACCACGTGATGCTTTAGGTTTACGCGTGACTACTTTATCAAACAATAAACGCATGTTTTTTAAAATTTCGTCAAAACCTTCACCTATAAACACCTTGACTAAAAAATTGCCGTTTGGTTTCAGCCACTCTTTACTAAACTCTAAAGCCAACTCGGTTAAATATGCCGCGCCAGCTTGGTCTACTATGGTGATGCCTGTGATATTGGGGGCCATATCGGCAATTACAAGGTCAACGTGCTTACCATTTAAACTATTTTCTAATTGCTTGAGTACATCTTCTTCACGAAAGTCGCCCTGAATAAATTCCACGCCTTTAATGGGCTCCATTTCCAGTATGTCTAAAGCAATAATCCGTCCTTGACCTTTTAAACGTTGCGTCACCACTTGCGACCAACTACCAGGTGTCGCACCTAAATCGACAATCGTCATGCCAGGCTTAATCAGTTTATCTTTATCGTCAATTTCAGTTAGCTTATATGCTGCCCGCGCACGATACCCTTCTTTTTGCGCACGTTTAACAAATTCATCGTTGATATGTTCATGTATCCAAGCTTTGCTGGAAGGTTTTAGTTTCATCTGTTAAACTGCTCGCCTATATAGATCAATAAGATACTCAAGAAGATAACCTCGTGAATTCAAAACAAATTAGCTACTTACGTAGCCTTGCTCACAACTTAAACCCTGTTGTAATGATAAGCAATAAAGGCTTGTCAGAGGGCGTTTTAAAAGAGCTTAACGTGTGCCTAGACGCGCATGAACTGATAAAAATCAAAGTAATGGTGGATGATAA
>CAINWC010000161.1 GCA_903854305.1 uncultured Pseudomonadota bacterium
AGGTTCAGCCAAGGCTACATGACCTGATTTAAGATTTAATTTAGCGATGCTATATTGAGCGCCAGTGGCTTCATCAGTGTAGTTGGCAGCTGAGTTGGTCACGTTGATGCCATCAATATCAAATTTGATGTCTTGCGATTCTTCATCCTTGCTGAGTAGGTCATCAAAGTTGGTGCTGCCATCTTTATACTTAATGATGTTTGCTCGTGCACCATCAATATAAACGGTATCTACAATCAACTCTTTTTTGAGCAATGGTAGCAATGCAAGTGATACCTTAACGCTATCTACCGAAGCAAATTCCGCAGGGTTTTTATGTTCTGAAAGTGAGATTTTACCCAAATTAGCCCCGATTTTTGGCCAAAAAGAGAGTTTGATATCGCCTTCTAATTTCAAAGTTCGGCTTTTTTTAGTCTGCACTAAGTCGATGATTTGTTGTTTGTAGTCATTGGGATTAAACGTAGCGGCAACAATGGCAACCACAATTAATACTAGGCCGATCAAGCCGCCTAGACCATACGCCGAATACTTAAGGAGTTTTTTCATGATGATTCTCACTACCAAGAGTTACAAAAATTTTAACACTTTTTCAAGCTAATACCAGCTTAGCCTAATCATGTGAAGTTAGCATGATGCCAAAAGCGGCCGATTAGCGCCAAAAGAAGTGGCTAATAGCTGCCGCGCCAAATTTCCATACGATATAAAATAACAAGCCATAAAAAATAACCGTTAACATTAAACATAGCAGCGCAAAAATTACCATTAAACCATCATGTTCAATCTCACCAGTGCAGTAAAACAACACAGCCAAGCTTGGAAATAGATTTTTAAATGGCACGATGCCACCTAATGGAATAGCCACTAACACACCTATCGCCATGAAAATAAAGCCGCCAATTTTTTGGCCCAACTTACCTTGAAATAAAAAGCTTAACCGCGGCTTAGTAAATCGATGAAAGAATCCGATAATTTTTAGACATGTTTTTACCAAGGCTTGGCGCGTGCGTAAACTCAAGGTAACAGCGCGAATTTTTTGTGGCAATACTAAAGATTGCTCGCCCTTATAAAGCTGTAAACCTAATGCAATAAAAGCAGCGCTGCCAATAAGTGCAAAAAAACCTAAAGGTATTGGCTGTAAGAAAGGTAAAACCGCGAGAGTCGCGGTAAACGTATAAGCTTTATTGTCCAGCTTATCCATGGCATCTCCAAACGCCAATGGCTCGACTTCTGCTGGTGTTGCAAACAAGTTCAGCGTAGTTACCAAGTCGTGATGTTGACTTGTTAACGAACTCATTACGGTTTCCAAAAATACAATAAAACAATTGCGCCAAAAACAATGCGATACCAGGCAAAGACTTTAAAGTCATGCGTGGCAACAAAGCGTAGCAAAAAGCGGATGGCAATTAAAGCTGATAAAAAAGCTGTAACAAATCCCACCGCAAACATGCCAGCATCGTCCCAAGAGAGAAATTTCCAGTTTTTGTAAACATCTAAAACAGTTGCGGCAAACATGATAGGGATTGCCAGGAAAAATGAAAAGCCCGTCGCTGTTTTTCTATCTAACCCAAACAACATGCCACCCAGAATTGTCGCACCGGCGCGGGAAACGCCAGGAAATAAAGCCAAAGACTGTGCAAAGCCGATTTTTAAAGCCTGCGGAGGCGTCATGTCGTCAATGTGTGTCGTTGAGGTTTTGAGAGGTAGTCGCTCAACCCATAAAATAGCGAAACCACCTACAATTAAAGCAATCGACACAGTAATGGGTGAAAATAAATATTGCTTAATAGCGCTATGAAACGCTAGCCCCAATATAGCTGCAGGTAAAAATGCTATAAATAAATTCAGTATAAAACGTTGCGCTGTATTTTGATTGGTAATGTGCAAAGCC
>CAINWC010000162.1 GCA_903854305.1 uncultured Pseudomonadota bacterium
AGCTTTAGCAGCATCTTTTGCTTTAGAAGCAACAGCATGCTCAGGGCCTTTAGAGTGAAACTTAACCAAGCGTGCAACTGTATCTGACAATTGCGCACCTTGGCCTTGCCAGAAAGTAACGCGTTCTTGATCTACACGTAGCGCTTCAGCGCCTGCTTTGGCGGATGGATTGTAAAAACCAACACGCTCAATAAAGCGGCCATCACGACGGTTGCGTGAATCAGCTACTACTAGGTTGTAGAAAGGAGTTTTTTTCGCGCCACCACGAGCTAAACGAATAATAACCATAATCTTTGTTCTCTTTATTGAAAATTTATCGCAGAAAGGCGCGGATTTTACGCTATAAGTTGTAGTTTTGACAAGTGCTTTATGTAGTTATATTCACATTTAAATAATTGATAAGCAAACTATTTTATCAAACTAGATTTAACTGTGTTTTTTATAACGCGTAGGGTCGGCTAATCCTGCTACTGCAAATCCTTCGCGCCTCAATCTACAAGAATCACATAAACCGCATGCCTCACCCTGACTATCCGCCTGGTAGCATGAAACAGTCATTGCATAATCCACACCCAGCTTTGTTCCCAGTTGCACGATTTGCGCTTTCGTCATATCGATAAGCGGCGCATGAATGGTGATTGTGTGACCTTCAACCGCGCTTTTAGTGGCAAGATTCGCCATAGTTTGAAATGCCTTTACATATTCGCCACGACAATCTGGGTAGCCTGAATAATCCAGTGCATTCACGCCTATAAAAATATCCTGGGCCTCTAATACTTCTGCCCAAGCCAATGCTAAAGACAACATAATCGTGTTGCGCGCAGGTACGTAAGTCACAGGGATGCCTACAGACTCTATTTCCGGCACCGCAATCGCATCATCGGTTAGCGCTGACCCTCCAAACAGTGATAAATCTAAATTGGCGGTTTTATGTGCAGCTGCACCCATAATATTGGCCACGTTTTTTGCTGCGTGTAATTCGGCAATATGGCGCTGGTGATAATCTAAACTTAGGCAATAGCAATCAAAGCCTTGCGACTTAGCAATAGCGAGGCAAGTGGCAGAATCTAGTCCACCAGACAGCAATACAACGGCATTTTTTTTTACTTTATTTTCCATGCTTAAATCCATTTCTAAATCTTTGCCTAAACATTGTGATTAAACACCAGGCTTCTCGCCCCACAAAATTTTATGTAGCTGCACTTGCATACGCACGGGCAATTTATCGGCCAACACCCATTCTGCAAGTGCCGTTGGGTTAACCTGGCCATACACCGGCGAAAATAATACCGGGCATTTTTCATTGATTTTATGGGTGCTTAGCAGCGTTTTGGCCCATTCGTAGTCATCGCGACTACACAACACAAATTTCACTTCGTCTTGAGGTTTTATATAGGCTAGATTGCCCCATAAATTATTTTCAACTTCACCAGAACCTGGTGTTTTAACATCAAGTATCACTGAAACACGCTTATCTACTGGGCTAATATCAATGGCGCCGCCAGTTTCTAAGGATACGTTATAGCCTGCATCGCACAGCGCTTTAAGCAGCACATGACAATCTTTTTGAGCCAACGGTTCTCCACCAGTCACCGTGACATATTGCGTACCAAACTCAGCAACCTTCGCTAAAATATCAGCAATTTCAATATTACTACCGCCACTAAACGCGTACGCCGTATCACAATACACACAGCGCATCGGGCAGCCTGTGAGGCGTACAAACACTGTGGGCAAGCCGACGCGTGACGACTCGCCTTGTAGTGAATGGAAGATCTCGTGAATTTTTAGCTTCATTGAAAGTTTAAATAGTAGGAATGCTTAATTATAAAAAAATAGCGCCAACTTCTGATGGCGCCATTTTAACTTAAAACCCATTTCAGCATAAAACTTATGCATGCCCATTACTTTAAAGCATGCTGACATTTTGTTGTAAAACTTACTTAATCGCCTCTAATGCTTTTAAACGCTTTTGTGCAGTTGGCGTAACTTCACTATTTGGAAACTTTGCGATTAAATCGCGTAAAGTTTTTTTAGCATTGGGTACTAACCCTAGTTGAATTTGGCTATTTGCCATATTCATCATGGCATCGGCCACTTTTGGGTTATCTGGATGGGTATCCAACAGTTTTTGTTGAGTAGCAATTGATGATTTATAATTTTTCAATGCGAATTGTGAGTAACCAAGACCATATAAAGCATCAGCAGAAAGCGCACTATTAGGATAATCTTTCAAGAATTTATCGTAAGCGTTATAAGCCTCTTTATACTTAGATTCTTTAGATAAGCCATTTGCAAGTTCTAGTAATTGATATTCTTGTGTATTTTTACTCGGCGCTACTGTAGCAGAAGGAGGCGTTACTGCGGGCGTTCCCGCCGTTGCTGAAGACGCTTGTCCTGCCGCATCAGGCGTTGTTGCACCTTCTAATTTACGTAAACGCGTATCGGTATCGCCATACAAATCTTTTTGTCGCTGTTGCGTCGCTTCAACATTATGGCTAGCCACTTCAAGCTCACCTTTAAGTCTTGCAACTTCTTGCTTTAAGGCTTCAAACTGATTTTGCATATCCAGCAGACCTTGGCCTTTGGTGATCGCCTCAATGTCTATCAAGCGTTGCTCAATCGTTTGTTGATTTTTTTTCAAGCCAGAAATTTCACTTTGTGTAGCCTGACTCTGGCTATTCATCGTTGCCTCTACCTCAAGAATTTTTTTACGCGCTTCTTTGTCGTCAAACAAAGCGGCATGGCTATTCATAGAAAATAGTTGCATTGCTAACACTAGATTAGCCAAAATCAGTTTTTTCATCATAATTTTAAGTATATATTCTTAATAAATAAGCTAAGTATTACTCGTTTTCGTAAACGATATC
>CAINWC010000163.1 GCA_903854305.1 uncultured Pseudomonadota bacterium
ATTGTTTCTGCTAATTTAAATATAAGAACTTAAGGACTTTTATTTGCAGGCTGGATGTCTTTCGTTTGTTGGTCAAAAAAGGCTTAGACGGCATGCTAGCTGGTGAAATTGCCACGACGCTTGATGTGCCGCCAACCAATATGTCATTTAATCTAAAAGCAATGACGCAGGCACGCTTACTAAGTGTTAAACAAAAAGGATGTTATCAACGCTACAGAGCAAACATTCCGTCCAGCTGGGGCAATATGGTTAAAAGTAGCCTCACCTAGTATGGAGCAGCAGGAATTACCTGTAATATCGGCAGAAGGCTATCATAGTTAAGTCTTGGGAGAATCTGCCAGCTACACCTGATATCGTTATTTCGGTATGTGCTAATGCGGCAAACGAACCCTGTCCAGCTTACCTTGGTCTAATATTACGAAGCCATTGGGTGTTGAAGTTCCTGCGCATGTGATTGGTACGGATGAAGAAATTGATGCGACGTTCGTTAAGCCTACAGCATTCTGCGCGCGCGTATTGAAGCCTTTTTGTGCTGCCATTAGAGACGCTGAAGCATGACAAGGCTGCACTTAAAGCGGCAATGGATAAGATTGCCACAATTATTATTTAAGGGAATATGATGACTAAATCAATACAAGTATTCGACCCTGCAATGTGCTGCAACAGTGGCGTATGCGGTACGGAAGTAGATCAGCAATTGGTAAGCTTTTCTGCCGACTTAGATTGGGCTAAGAATAACGGTGCGAAAATTCAGCGTTTCAATCTGGCACAACAACCCATGGACTTTGCCAATAACAAGGTGGTGAAGGACTTTTTAGAACGCTCTGGTCAGGAGGCATTGCCGCTAATTCTGGTTGATGGTGAATTCGCCTTGGCAGGTCGCTATCCAAACCGCACTGAATTAGCACGATGGGCTGGAATTACTGAAGCTGTTGCAGAAAAGCCAACAAGTGGATGCTGTAGTGGTGGTAAGTGCTGTTAATCACGTTATCACTACTGTCAATCAACCTAGGGTAAATTCCATGCAATTTCTTGACCAACCACCTCGCTTTCTATTTTTTACTGGTAAGGGTGGCGTAGGTAAAACCTCGATTGCCTGTGCCACTGCAATTCAATTGGCAACGAGCGGTAAGCGCGTATTGCTGGTAAGCACAGACCCTGCTTCTAACGTTGGGCAGGTATTTGGCATGAGTATCGGCAACAACATTACCGCCGTTCCAGCAGTGCCTAATTTAGCTGCACTTGAAATTGACCCTCAAGCAGCCGCACAGGTCTATCGTGACCGTATCGTTGGACCAGTGCGTGGCATATTGCCAGATGATATTGTTCGAGGTATTGAGGAGCAACTCTCAGGTGCTTGTACGACTGAGATTGCCGCATTTGATGAATTTACAGCACTGCTGATTGATTCACCTGTCACTGATGATTATGATCACATTATCTTTGATACAGCGCCTACTGGACACACTATTCGCCTGCTACAACTACCAGGCGCTTGGAGCGGCTTCCTAGAGGAAGGCAAAGGTGATGCTTCTTGCCTAGGTCCATTGGCTGGACTTGAAAAGCAACGTGAGCAATACAAAGCAGCAGTAGATGCGCTCGCCGATGGTAAACGTACTCGATTGATATTAGTCGCGCGTGCGCAGCAATCCACATTGCGTGAAGTTGCACGCACGCATGAAGAGCTGGCAGATATTGGCCTGAAACAACAGTATTTGGTCATCAATGGCATTCTGCCGAAGATTGAGGCCGAAACTGATCC
>CAINWC010000164.1 GCA_903854305.1 uncultured Pseudomonadota bacterium
CCGGTTGGGGACAGCGTAACAATGAAGGTCCACCAGATTTGGATCAAGTCATGCGCGATTTAAGTCGTAAAATCAATACCTTATTTGGTAAAGGTGGTGGAAATCAACCTAATAATCAACCAAGCGGTACTGGTTTAGGCAGCATGGATTTTCCTGTGCTACCAATATTGGCGGTGATACTTTTGATCTGGCTTGCTACAGGGTTTTATCTGGTAGATTCGGGCTCGAAAGGGGTTGTGCAGCGCTTTGGTAAGATGGCTGATGAAACAACCGAACCTGGACCACGCTGGCATTTACCGTATCCTATTGAAAAGGTGACGGTAGTGAATATGGAGCAGGTGCGTAGGCTGGAAGTCGGCTACAGAACCAATGGTCAAGGTGGTGGCGGTAAAACTAAGCAACCTAGAGAAGCTTTAATGTTAACGGAAGATGAAAACATTATCGATTTACAATTTGCTGTGCAATACAATCTGAATAACGCTAAAAATTATTTATTCAACAATCGCTCAACCGATGATGCGGTTATGTCTGCGGCTGAGTCTGCTATTCGTGAAGTGGTCGGTAAGAATAAGTTGGATGATCTGTTGCAAAAAGGTTTAGCTGATACATCGCAACGTATGCAGGCAATATTAGATCACTACAAAACCGGTGTGCATATTATTAGTGTGTCATTACAAAGCGCGCAACCGCCTGAGCAAGTGCAAGAGGCGTTTGAAGATGTGAACCGTGCTAACCAAGATAATCAGCGTCAAGTAAACGAAGGCCAAGCTTACGCGAATGATGTGATTCCTAAATCCCGCGGAAAAGCTTCACGCTTGTTAGCTGAAGCTGCTGGCTATAAGCTTAAAATTGAGAGCGAAGCAAAGGGTAACGCGAGCCGTTTTGAGCAAATTTTAGCGCAATATAACAATGCGCCGGATGTGACCCGTCAGCGCTTATATTTAGATGCACAAGAGCAGATATTATCTAGCGTGAGCAAAGTAGTGGTCGATCAAAAGGCCGGCAGCATGTTGTATTTGCCACTTGATAAGCTGATGAATTCAAATGCGGTATCAACGCCGCAACAATCGCAATCATTACAGTCGTTAAACCCACAAGCTGTGCCAGCTGCAGCCGCTGAACCGTCAGTTGACCGCACACGTGACGCTTTCCGTAGCCGTGACAGAGAAACTAGATAGGCGCAAATATAATGAAAAATTTAACGAGTATTCTTATTGTAGGTGTTGTTTTAATCCTGTTGTTATCCACCTCTGCATTCACTGTAGATCAAACAGAGTTTATTGTGGTTAAGCGTCTAGGTGAAATTGTTTCTGTTAAAAAAGAACCAGGCATTTATTTTAAAGTGCCATTTATCGATGATTTGAAGATATTTGACAATCGTATTGTTACCCTGGATTGGGAAGAGCCAGCCAAGTTTAATACCAGTGAAAACAAGTATATGTTGGTCGACTCCTTTGTAAAATGGCGCATTATTGACCCTGCTAAATACTATGTTTCTATTAAAGAGGGTGGCGAGTCTGCTGCCGAAAATAGGCTTTCTAACGTGGTGAATGCTGGTTTGCGTGCTGAGTTTGGTAAGCGCACTGTGCATGATGTGATTGCTGGTGAGCGCAATGCTGTGATGGATAATTTGCGTAAAAGTGCCGATCTGGAAGCACGTCAAATGGGCATCGAAGTGGTTGATGTGCGTTTAAAGCGCGTTGATTACTCTGAGGATATTAGCAAATCTGTGTTTGATCGTATGATTGCTGAACGCAAGCGTATTGCTAATCAGTTAAGGTCTGAAGGTTCTGCTGCCTCTGAAAAGATTCGCGCTGATGCCGACAAACAAAGCGAAGTGATTATTGCTGAAGCTTACCGCGATGCACATAAAACTAAAGGTGAGGGCGATGCCTCTGCTGCGGCAATCTATAATCAGGCTTATGGTAAAAATCCTGAGTTTTATGCGTTTTACCGTAGTACTGAAGCATACAAAAATAGCTTTAAGAGTAAGAGCGATGTCATGGTATTAGACCCTGGCTCAGACTTTTTTAAGTATATGCGTAGCCCAGCTAAAAAATAATACTCAGTACTTTGAATAATACCTTAATCACCGCTTTGGGTTTAATGCTAGTGCTTGAAGGATTGTTGCCACTGTTAGTGCCACAAGCATGGCGTGAGACCTTTAAACGCATGATAGAACTCAAAGATGGGCAATTACGCTTTATTGGTTTGATGTCTATAGTCGGTGGCTTAGTATTAATTTTGTTAAGCAAGTAACGGTTTTGTGAAAATTTAAGTAAGTGATGATAAAAATGCGTAATTGGTTGCTCCCGGAATATATTGAAGATGTCTTGCCTGCAGAAGCGGCACGCATCGAAACATTACGTCGTACATTATTAGATTTATTTAAAGTGCATGGCTACCAGTACGTGATTCCTCCGATGTTGGAGTATATGGAATCATTGATTACTGGCGTAGGACATGATTTAGATTTGGCTACGTTCAAAGTGGTCGATCAACTCACCGGCAGGTTGATGGGTGTACGCGCAGACATGACGCCACAAGCCGCCCGTATTGATGCACATTTGCTCAATCATCAAGGTATTACCCGTTTATGTTATGCCGGAAGTGTGCTGCGTACCAAACCTGACGGTTTAGCGCAAACGCGTGAACCGTTGCAATTAGGCGCAGAGCTTTATGGTCATGCTGGTGTTGATAGCGATATTGAGATTCAGCGCTTATTGGTTAAAGCTTTGCAAGCCATTGGTATTGAACAAGTACATATCGATTTTAGTCATGTGAATATTTTTGGTAGCCTGATTGAATCAAGTCAAATAGATGCTCAGCTTGAGCAAGATTTGTATGCAGCACTACAAAGCAAAGATCAATCTTCAGTTAAAGCACTTTCACAAAACTTAGATCAAGTCACACGCGAGGCGTTAATCAACTTAACGACTTTAAACGGTGACTCATCAATTTTAACTAAAGCCGCACAAATATTGCCAGCTACGCCTGCAATACAGGCCGCGTTAGCTAGTTTAAATAAAGTAAGCACTGCGTTAAAGGATTTAGGCGTAACCGTCAGTTTTGATCTAAGCGAATTACGTGGCTACCATTATCACAGTGGTATTGTGTTTGCGGCTTATGCGCAAGGCTATAAAGGACCATTGGCATTAGGCGGACGTTATGATGAAGTGGGTCAAGCTTTTGGACGTGCGCGACCAGCGACTGGCTTTAGTTTAGATCTACGTGGCGTTGTCACTGCGCTGCTGCCAGCACAACCTGAGATGGTGATTTTAGCGCCAGCCAGCGATGATGTAACATTAGCTGTTAAAATAGATGCTCTCAGAGCTGAAGGTCACGTGGTTATTCAAGCGCTGACTGGAACAGAGCCAGATCATGAAGAGTTAAACTGCAATAGAAAACTCGTACATTACAATTCAGGTTGGCATGTAATGAGTATTGATAAAAATTAAGTACGAAATAAATTACGCTTTCTAATTGGCAAGATTAAATAGTTAGCCGCAATTGAATCCGTGCATTGAATCAACAACATAAAATTAAAATTATAAAGCAAACGTTATGGCAAACAACCTAGTAAATAAAACCAGCACAGCAAAGAACGTTGTCGTTATCGGCACGCAATGGGGCGATGAAGGCAA
>CAINWC010000165.1 GCA_903854305.1 uncultured Pseudomonadota bacterium
ATGGCGATCTTTTCACCGGCAGCTGCTTTTTTTGTAAGTTCGGATAAATGCATTGTTTAAAATTAATCGCTCAATTTAATCAAAGTTCGGGTTAAAAAACTCACGTTGACCTTTAATCTGCGAAATTCGGTTTAATAGTAAATCTAATGCGCTTTCGTTTTTCAATATATTGAGTTTTTCGTTATTCACAATCAACACTGGTGATGCATCATAACTATGGAAAAACTCACTATAGGCATTGGCTAAACGCTCAATATATTCACGTGGAATATCGCGTTCGTAACTGACACTTCGTTCTTCAATACGATCGACAAGCGCATCAATAGGCGTTTGCAAGTAAATTACTAAATCTGGCTTGGTAACAGTTAAATGTAAATGCTGATAAATTTGGTGATACAAGGCATATTCTTCGTCATCTAGATTAAGCCGTGCAAATATGGGGTCTTTTTCCAAAAAAAAGTCGGCAACAATTGGTTTTGCAAACATGTCACGCTGGCTTAAGTCTTTAATCTGGTTGGCGCGCTGAAACAAAAAAAACAGCTGAGTCGGTAAAGCATAGCGTTGTGCATCTTGATAAAAGCGTGGCAAAAATGGGTTGGCCTCAGCTTTTTCAGACAAATAATCTACAGGAAACTTATCTGCCAACATTTTAGCTAGCGTGGTTTTGCCACAGCCAATAGGGCCTTCAATGACGATGTAGGGGAATTTAGTGAAAATGCTCATACGACTTTTACCTGTAGTTTTTATTGCTGTATTTTAGATCCAGCAATGTAGTTAAGCTGGTAATTTCTTCACACCAGTAAATTGATTACTTTGAATCAATTGCGCTATTTTGCCATGATTTGCTAGTGATAGATGCGGTGCAATTTCAAATAAGGGTAATAAAACAAAGCCGCGTGTATGCATGCGTGGGTGCGGCAAGGTAAGTTTTTCCGTATTTAACACCATGTTTTCGTACAATAATAAATCGCAGTCTAATACGCGCGGGGCATTCGGATAGGGCCGCTCACGACCTGCGTTATTTTCAATTTCTAATAAAGCATCCAATAACGCCAGTGGTGCCAAATCTGTTTCCAGTGCGACAACTGCATTGATGAAATCAGGCACTTGGTCTAATTGATCCGTCTCGTATCCAATGGGGGCGGTCTGGTACAAGGAGGATTTTTTGATGACGCGAGTATTGGGTATGCTAGCCAAGGCAATCATGGCGGATTTTACTTGCTGCACAGGATTCAGTAAATTGCTCCCAAGAGCGACAAAAGCTTGATGCATCAATATTCTTAATCGGATTCGTTATTGCCAACTGCGCTTGAAGGCGCAGCATTTGTTCCGCTCGGCTTTTTACGGCTTCTTTTCCTACGTTTTTTTGGCGCAGTGTCTGCTTGCAACATCGCAGCGCGTTCGTCACCTTCTGCATTGGCAAAATCTGTCCACCATTCGCCAACTTCCATCGGTAATTCACCAGATTCGCAGCGAAGTAATAAAAAGTCGTAAGCTGCGCGGTAACGTGGATGTGTCAGTAAGCCGAAAGGCCGTTTGCCAGCACGTTGTTCAAATCGTGGTTGCAAGCCCCAAATTTCTTTCATGGTCGCTGTGTAGCGATTATGAATTGCCAATTTTTCAGCTTGAGTGGCAATCACTTCACTCATCGCTAAATGTAATGCTGGAATCGCATGGCGGCCCTCAGCCTGGTAAGTTTGCCAAGCAGCTAGCATTTCATGCCAAAGTAGCGTTGCGAATAAAAAGCTTGGGTTGGCCGTTTTGCCAGACAATATGCGGTCATCGGTATTTTGCAATGCCAGCATTACAAAGCGCTCGCCCATCGGTTGTTCTAGCACTACATCTAGCATCGGCAATAAGCCGTGATGCAAATGTTGTTCACGCAAAGCACTCACGCTTTCAATCGCATGGCCGGATAAAAACAACTTGAGCATTTCATCAAACAAGCGGCTAGGCGGCACATCTTGCAATAAATCTGCCATTTTTGCGATAGGGGCTTGTGTGCCAGATTCAAGTTTTAAACCCAATTTTGCAGATAGACGTACTGCACGTAACATGCGTACAGGATCTTCGGCATAGCGTGTTTCCGGCAGGCCTATCATGCGTAAAATGCCTGCCTCTATGTCAGCATAGCCATTGTGAAAATCCAGTACTTCTTGGCTAGAAGGGTCGTAATATAAGGCGTTAGCAGTAAAGTCGCGGCGAACCGCATCGTCAACAATCGAGCCGAACACATTGTCGCGAATAATTCGACCAGAATCTGTGACTTTAGAATCGCCATCTATTTCAAGATGGCTACCGCGAAACGTTGAAACTTCGATGGTTTCGTCGCCAAATAATACGTGTACTAACCTAAAACGGCGGCCAATAATACGCGAGCGTCTAAATACGCGATTCACTTCTTCAGGTGTTGCATCGGTAGCAATGTCAAAGTCTTTAGGAATGCGATTGAGTAATAAATCACGCACTGCACCGCCGACAATGTAAGCCTCAAAGCCAGCTTTTTGTAAGCCCTCAATCGTCTTGTGAGCACCGCTACTTAACAGTGTGCGGTCTATTTTGTGCGTTTTATGCGAGATTGTCAGCGCACTGCTTTTACTAGCCGCCTTATGCTTGTTTACATCAGGGTGTCTACGCGTTGGCTTTTTCGTGCCGAGTATGGGGCGATTAGCTTGGGCGTGCTGTGTTTTGCTCGCTTCAGGCTTAATGTTCTTAGGTTTAAAGATTTTATTAAACAGTTTTTTAATCATAAGCAATTATAAAGCATCGCCGCTAGATTGTAATTTTACATTTAAGTTAGGCCTGTTCATTTTTCCATAACACATCACTCACCTCCGCTTCCTTGTTAATCGTGCGGCACATGACAAATAATAAATCAGACAAACGGTTTAAGTATTGCAATGAAATATCAGTGACTTTTTCATTGCGATGAAGCTCGACCAGTTTGCGCTCGGCGCGGCGGCACACGGTACGTGCCAAGTGGCAATAAGCCGCAGCTTTAGTCCCGCCAGGTAAAATGAATTCTTTTAATGGCGCTAAATCATCATTTAACGTATCTATCACTGCTTCTAAATCGACAATGCGCGTTTTTTGTAAAATCACATAACCTGGAATGCAAATTTCACCGCCTACGTTAAACAGATCATGTTGAATTTGCGTGAGTGTGGCGACTAAACTATCCGGCATATTCTCGGTCATCATTATGCCTATCACCGAGTTTAGCTCGTCTATATCACCCATTGCCTCTACGCGTAAGCTGTCTTTGTTAATACGGCTGCCGTCACCTAACCCTGTGGTGCCATCATCACCCGTACGCGTGTAGATATTGCTTAGTCTGTTGCCCATCATTCAATCCTTTTACTTTTGCTCAGAGGCAAAGCCACGTTCTTTCAGTTGGAGGCAAGCCTCTAGCGGACTTGCAATCCCAATCGTTTATAATACAAGCATTGTAACTGATGCCGACTCTGCCATGAATGTTCAAATGACTCAGCTTAATGAAAGACCAATCGCCGTGTTTGATTCTGGCGTGGGCGGCATTTCTGTCTTAAAACACATTCACGCATTACTGCCAAACGAGCAATTGCTCTATGTGGCAGATAGTAAACATGCACCTTATGGCAACAAAACCCCTCAAGAAATTCAATCACGCTGCTTTGAAATTGCCGATTTTTTAATTGCACAAGATGCTAAAGTCTTAGTCGTTGCCTGCAACACCGCTACGGCTGCTGCGATTGATGCATTGCGTACACGATACACCTTGCCCATCATCGGCATGGAACCGGCGGTTAAATCCGCTGCTGCCGCCACTAAAAATGGCATTATTGGTGTGCTAGCGACTACCGGTACGCTCAAAAGCGCACAGTTTGCCGCGCTGCTGGAAAGTTACGGGCGAAATGTAGAGGTCGTTACGCAAGCCTGTGTGGGGTTGGTTGAATGCATCGAGCGCGGCGAATTAAATACTGCAAGTACCAAAAATTTAATCAGGCAATACTGCGCGCCATTACTAGCCGAGGGCGCGGATACCATCGTGCTGGGTTGTACGCATTACCCATTTGTACGTGACGTTATTGCCGATATTGTCGGCAAGGAAATTATTTTGATTGATACAGGTGCAGCGGTGGCAAAACAATTAAAACGTCAGATGGCAGAAAATGATTTGCAATCAAAGAATCAACAAATAGCTCAAGTGCGATTTTGGACGAATAGCAATGCAGCGAATGCAAAACAGGTGATTACGCAGTTATGGGGTGAGAGCGCAGATGTG
>CAINWC010000166.1 GCA_903854305.1 uncultured Pseudomonadota bacterium
CACCCGTAGAGCAAGGCCATGTTTTTGAATATGCACGCTAAGAATATATTAGATGACAAATTGACATCGGCATTAAATCTTCAACACAATTTTGTTCATTATATTTTCGCATAATAAAATTAAATCAATAAAAAACAATAATATACATATTATTTTTCCAATAAAATCCATTGGCATGAACGTTGCTTAACAATAATTACCGCAACGATTTTTGAGATTAGTGACCAATGAAAAAAAAACTTAAACAAGAATTGCAATTAGATGGCATGCCTTCAACTAATCAAAGCCAAGAAATTAAACTGCATGAAACAGACGCAAACTTAACAGATAAGCAATTAGGCGATGCACCTAAAACACCAGAGGAGTCTCTAAAAGTCAGGGTAGCTCGGTATTATTCGTCCATTTAGTACACGCTCAAAAATTGAAATGTAGATCACTTTAAGAGACTAAAATTCACTGTATATTTAATCAACATTGTCACAACACAAGATAAAGCAGCCTAAATGCCTTATTTAAACTAGCGACAGTGATAAAATGCAATTTTTATCGCTTACTGCCTAGAGCTCAAAATTTAGATTAGTTCAGAATGTAACTTGAGAATCTAAATTTTTCAAAATATGACATCAACATCAGACAATACAAAACTACAAGTACTGCAAAATTTCCGCGTGATCCTTTGCCAAACCAGCCACCCTGGTAACATTGGCTCAGCAGCGCGCGCCATGAAAACCATGGGCTTGCAGCATTTATACTTGGTTAAGCCTGATAGCTTTCCTGATGCACATGCAACGGCTTTATCTACTGGGGCGGCAGATTTACTCGAAAATGCAATTGTGACAAACACCTTGACTGAAGCGCTTACTGGCTGCGCTTTTGCAATCGGCATGAGCGCACGTAAACGTAATCTTTCGCACGAGTTAGTCAATGTGCGTACAGCAGCGGCAACAGCGATGGAAATCGCCGCAACACAAACAGTTGCTTTAGTGTTTGGCACTGAAATGAGCGGCTTAAGCAACGAAGAACTTGATCACTGCCAATTGCTAGCGATGATTCCAGCGAATGCAGAATACTCATCACTTAACCTAGCCGCCGCCGTGCAAATTATGTGTTACGAACTTCGTATGGCCGCGCTTGAGGATGCAACTTTAAGCCAAAACCCATCGATTGAACTGGCGACAATTGATAGCGTTGAAGGATTTTATAAGCACTTAGAAGAAACCTTGCTACATATTGGCTACTTAAATCCTGTTGCGCCTAAAAAACTAATGGAGCGTATGAGACGTATTTACGCAAGAATTCGACTAGAAAAAGAGGAGGTAAACCTCTTACGTGGCATACTTACACTGACGGTTACCCCAAAAAAGCACGATAAATACTAAGGCGCCATTTAAGACCCATTATGTTTGATCACGTTAAAGAAGATATCGCCATTGTATTTCAGCGCGACCCTGCAGCGCGCACGCACTGGGAAATACTCACGACTTACCCTGGTGTGCATGCCTTATTGATGCATCGCCTATCACACTGGCTTTGGCAACAGCACTTTTACTGGTTAGCGAGATTCAATTCTCATATCGGTCGCTGGCTGACTGGTATTGAAATTCACCCTGGCGCAATCATTGGCCGCCGCGTATTTATTGATCATGGCATGGGCGTTGTGATTGGTGAAACTGCTGTGATTGGTGACGATTGCACGCTTTACCATGGTGTAACCTTAGGCGGCACTTCCTGGAACAAAGGCAAGCGCCACCCAACGCTTGAAAGTGGCGTGGTGATTGGTGCTGGCGCGAAAGTACTGGGCCCGATTACTGTTGGTGCAGGTGCAAAAATTGGCTCAAATGCTGTCGTGGTAAAAGACGTGCCAGCCAACGCGACTGCAGTTGGTATTCCTGCGCGTATTTTAGAAGAAGAAAAATCCAATAAAGAGGATGTTCAAAATGATGCCGCTAAACATCCTAGCTTTACTGCTTACGCAGTCAGTGATGATAACGATAGATTTAATCCTGAAGCCATGTCCAAAGCACTCCAGACATTATTGGCGCATAGCGCTGCGCAAGAGGAAAAATTAGCCGCACTTACATTGCAATTACAGGCACTTGTTGCAGATTCAGGCAGCGATGCCGAGGTAGCGACCGCCTTTGATATTCAGCATGATCTGTCTAAATAATTAACGTTAACAATCACACCAATCAATCTACGCTAAAAGCAGGGAACTAAAACCACTTAATAGTTGACTAA
>CAINWC010000167.1 GCA_903854305.1 uncultured Pseudomonadota bacterium
AAACGCATTGCAAAACAATGTAGGTAGCATCATGCCATTCGAAGTATCTCGCAAGAATTTTGAGCGTAGTTATCTGATCAATCTGTTAAAAGCAACTGAAGGCAATATCGCACAAGCTGCGAACCTTGCTCAACGGCATCGTACAGAGTTTTATAAACTCTTAGAGCGCCATCAACTAACACCCGCTATGTTTAAAGAATATAAATCACCTGATTGATGTAGTTATTTAGCGACATTAAATTATTGTTTAAATTCAAATGGTTAGAAAAAATCCTGATAGGGCCTGTGATGTTTCCACTACATTCTTAACGATTAGCATCACCTGATTAACTATATAACATATTGATTTTATTTAAAAAAATATTCTGGCATGACAGTTGCTATTACTTAAATATAGTTGGTGCAATATTTAAGTAATAGTTAGGATATGAAAATGGACATGAATCAAAATAATAACGAAAATCTAGCAAGAAATTTTAAAGACCATGTTGAAAACTCAATAGAGCGTGCTCAATTATTAATTGACCATCCAGAACTAAAACATGCTTTAGCTTTGTCTGAGCAAGAGCTTTTCATGAGCAGAATGAAGAAGTTTTTGTTAAAGAACCTAATTTAGGCAAGCCAGATTAAGAGAAAATTGATGTAATTGACGGTAGCTAAGCTAAAACTAACTCACTAATCACAGGTAATTGAGGGAAATAAAATGGCACAAGATCAAAGTAATCACAATGATTTACCAACTATTGGCAATGCATCCAGTGAGCCCAAACGCCATTTAGACGACCAGATTCGCATGTTTGAGGTGGGAATGGTTGAGGCAATAGGCCAATCATTTAATGATACGTTAGAAGCTGGGAAAACTTCATTTAAAGGCGTTGTGTTAGGTGATAGGGAATCACTAGAAAAAATCGCCGAATCGTCTGAAGGCATAAATGCTGCAATATCAAATCCTGAAACCTTTGGGAAATTGGTCGCTGCTTTAAGCGTAAGTGCAGGTGAATTAGAAAAACGCATGAAAAACGGTGATTACCATGGTGCTGGCCTGATGGCTGGTGCC
The DNA here is from genome assembly GCA_903854305.1 of uncultured Pseudomonadota bacterium. GTDB lineage: Bacteria > Pseudomonadota > Gammaproteobacteria > Burkholderiales > Methylophilaceae > Methylotenera. The sequence goes on from CAINWC010000167.1 coordinate 1,058, forward strand.
GTCATGGCTGGCATCATAGAGCCGGGGGGGTTAGAAAAAAAAGCATTAAAAAATGGTATTGAGTTAGGCTCAGAAGCTTTGAAAGACACGGCTAAACTTGCCAACAAAGCAGACATCCTTCCTCCTAGCTATAAAGACTTTCTCCCAATGAGCGCACGTGATCTTGCTCACCTCATGTTTATGCCACAAAACGCCTCCCCTGTGAGAATGGAAAGATTTAAGGAGCTGTTAGAATCAGGTGTGCAAGCTAATAATATACACGGGATGAGAATGCAAATGTCTGGTGTGCCATATGCTTGGGCAACATTTGGCGGAGGAGCTGCTATAGCCGCCAATACCGTTGTAAATGGTATTGAAGCAGACAAAGAAAGTGTAAAAAATGAAGCTCGCGCAAAGCTCTCACCTAGCGAACTAAAGGCACTTGTATTTGAAGAATCAGTTAATGTTGCTTCCAAAGAAAAGGAGGCTTTAAAGCAATTCCCTGATTTGAAAACACATTTTGAGCAATATCGTACGGCAGTTAGTGATGCAATAGCTAATCACCCTAATGACGAAAGCGGCCATACCTCCCAAGAGGCCGTCAGTCAAATATGGAAAAGTAAGCTTGATATTAAAGAAAGTATCAAACATGAAAATTTGCAACATCCTGAACAGCGTAGCAGCATTGACATACTGACACTGGAGCAAAAAGTTGCAGCAATAGCGCAGCATATTGAAACGCTACCGGAGTCACAGCGCCGCGTAGCGCAAGAGTCGCTGGCACAATCGGCCAACAAAAGCGGGATGCAAATTACTGAGGAGACGCCTTCACTGTCGCCATCCCAACAACACGAGCGGGCTTGAGTTGTTGGCAGGCTGAGTAAATAACACTGCAAATTATAAGCAATGAGGAAATCAATATGAGCGAACAAGCAACAAGAGATGCAATTTCAGATGCCATGGATGGTAATACGCTACAACCTTCCCGCGAATCTCCTTCCATGAGAGTTCCTGCCGGGAATGGGGAGCTCTTAACACCTACTGACCTTGGTAGGGTAACGCTTGATCCAAAAGCACGCTCCGAAATAGAGCCGTTGTTTGTCGATCGTGGTCTAGATGCTAAAGGAATGCCCAATGAAAAGGAACATTTGGCTGGCTTGCGTATTAGCAACCCTGACGGCAGCCAAATTACGGTTCGTCTGGACGAGTACAAAGATAGTACGCCAGAGTCACGATACAAGTTATCGCAAACTTATAGAGATATGGCTGCCACCAAATTAGGCACGGAGGCTTTTACTGAAAATGCCCAATATTTCAAAGAAGTTTCTTGGACTAGCACCAATAAGTCTGAATCAATCCCATCCGAAGGAAAGCTGGGAGGAGCCATGGACAACAAGACACCTAAAGAGCAATTTGACCTGATCTACAATCAACATGATGCTATGCAGGAAGCTATATTAAAAAAGCAACCATCAGAACAAGAACTGAAGTCACATCAACTTGAGATAGGTGCTGATGTTGATGCACAGAACAACACGCCAGCTAGCCCTAACCAACTAAGTGCCATACGTTTGACTGAGTTACTGGCTAAAAACATGACTCCTGAGAATCAAGAGAAATTTCTGGCGGACATGGGAAGTAGAATTAAAAATGGAGAGCCTACAATCGCGCTACATCAAGAGCAAGCTGATAAGAAAATCGACCGGGAATTAGGCTAGACTGCAAAAAAAGTTACTATGCGGGTGTTACCGTCAACATTTTTATAACGAGCAAAATAGCCAAGTGCAATGGGTAATAGATATAAAAAGCCATACGCAACCTTGGCAATTTAAAATCAATCTTAGTTGCTATAAATATGATAGGGAATGCTACCAAAGCCCACTGACTGAGATTGGCGTAATATAAGCCTGCGGCACTGATAATCCAGATGAATAACCGCCATATACCTGGCTTGTTACAGTAATACCAAGCAGTCAAGCAATAGCCCAAGCCAAGCCAAGCATACTCTACAAACATGCCGCCTAAAATAAACAATGCAATAGCAAGTAGCTCACGGTACAAACCGCCTTTATCAATCAAATAAATGATGCCGGTGGCTAACAATAAGGTAAACATGATGTTAAGCGGCATCCAACTTGCTTTTTCAAACGCGCCTATATAAAAAGGCGTGGCTAATAAACCAAAAAAAGCCATGCGCGACATGGCGCGAAAGTAGATACCTTTTTGTAAAGTTTCAGGTCTTGCGAAATTATAGGCAAGCACCAAGCCAAACAGCGGCATTGCAATTCGCCCAAACTCAGACATCATAGGCAATTGAGAGTTGAAAATAACATGGTTAACATGGTCTAACGTCATTGCCATTAGTGCAAGCCATTTGAGAGATTCAATTGTTCCGTCAGAAATCACCAAACTTGGCAGTCTGGAATTTAACGCCACTGCCGCTCGCTGCACGATGCTATTCATTTAGAGTTTTTTTAGGGATAATTTTTCATTATATCTTTTGCTGCATATCATTAAAAATTTTTCTCGTTCATACGGCAACAACCCCTCTTAATAACCACATATTTATCGGCAATTAAGTATATTTAATCCATGTTTGAGTCTGTACTTAGTCGGTTTTAGTCTGATTGTTTGTACGTTATTAAAACTCAGTTTGGTTAATAAATGTTGCTTGAGTTTTGACTTTATTATTTTACTCATGCCTGTTTTTTCATAGCAGTAAGTGAGGGCAAGCGACCTAGTAACCTGTACTATATGGCAGGTCTGCTCGGCTTATTTTTTGCTGCCGACCATCGGTAGAAAACTTGTTTTGCAAGTTCGACAATGATGAGATAGATAAGCACCATGCCACCGAGAATTAAATAGAACTTCGCTGGCGGTGGTACAAAACCAAAGTGTGATCCTATTGATGTAAAAGGCAGCAATATAGCAATGGCCACTACTGCCAAAGAAGTAGCCGTCAGTAGCGGATGCGCACGACTTCTTAGTGGATTACCACGAGTGCGAATAATAAAAATCACTAAGACTTGGGTGCATAAGGACTCAACGAACCAACCTGTCTGAAATAGTTTTTCATCAGCCTGCAGCACAACCAGCATGATATAGAAGGTCAGAAAATCAAACACTGAGCTAATCGACCCAATGACCAACATAAAGTTTCGAATAAAATTAAGATCTAACACACGCGGACTAGCAGTCTCTTCGGCATCCATTTTATCAAGTGGAATTGGCATTTCCGAGATATCGTAGAGTATGTTGTTAAGTAATATCTGTGTCGGCAGCATCGGTAGAAAAGGCAAGAACAGCGAGGCACCAGCCATACTGAACATATTGCCGAAGTTGGAGCTAGTTCCCATCATGATGTACTTCATGATGTTACCAAAAGTACGCCTCCCTTCTAAAACACCGGCATGCAGCACATGTAGATCCTGCTCAAGAAGGATCATATCCGCAGCCTCCTTCGCCACATCCACGGCAGAATCTACCGACAGTCCAACATCCGCTGTATGCAGCGAGGGCGCATCATTGATACCATCGCCCAAGTAGCCAACCACATGACCACGCGCCTTAAGGGCTCGAATTACGCGTTCTTTCTGGGCTGGATTAACCCGACAGAACAAGTTGACCATTTCGACACGAGCCTGCAGGGCGTAATCATCCATCTGGGCAATTTCCTTACCCGTCAATAATCCTGTCACTGGAATATTCAATTGGGTACAGACATGCTTTGTTACTAAATCACTGTCACCGGTAACAATTTTAATGGCAATACCAACTTGATTAAGAGCGGCTAAGGCAGAACCTGCACTAACCTTGGGCGGGTCTAGAAAACCAGCAAACCCAGCGAGTACCAATTCCGTTTCGTCACTCACCACGGCATGGGGATGATCCCTAGGGACCTGTCGCCAGGCTATCCCCAGCACTCGAAAGCCCTCTTCCTCCAAAATATTATACTGTTGATGAATTGCCGATAAGGCCAGTTCATCAACAGGTCGCTGTAGTTTAGAACCACTCGATTCATAGTGGGTACACAGCCCGACGATTTCATCTGGAGCACCTTTGACCACCAGCCAGCGCGTTTCGCCGTTATCGATCAGGACTGAGACACGACGCCGCTCAAAATCGAATGGGACTTCATCAATTTTTTTCCATAGTCCCACCTCAATATGCTGGTGTTCAAGTATAGCTTCATCAAGCGGGCTTTTTAATCCAGTTTCGAAGAAGCTGTTTAAATAAGCGAGTTCAAGCACGCGTTCACTAGACAGGCCTTCTGGATCTACATGGCGTTCCAAGCGGATTTTTGCCTCGGTCAACGTCCCAGTCTTGTCTGTGCAGAGCACATCCATAGAGCCTAGATCCTGAATAGCCGACAGCCGCTTCACAATCATCTTCTTTTTTGCCATGCGCAAAGCACCGCGGGATAGCGTAACCGAAATCACCATGGGCAATAGTTCCGGCGTCAGGCCCACTGCAAGCGCCACGGCGAACAGAAAAGACTCCAGCCAAGGCTTATGAAACAATGCATTTACCAGTAATACGAACATCACCATTAAGACCGTCAACCGCATGATTAACATACCAAAGCGACGCGTACCGACCTCAAAAGAGGTCGGTTCTGATGGTCTGGAAATGCTGTCAGCAATTGCACCAATAGCGGTTTCTGCCCCCGTTTTCTTTACCAACATCCGAGCACTGCCGCTAACGACAGAAGTCCCCATAAATACAGCATTGCTTGCCTCTTGAATATCGGTAGCTGACTCCGGCAATATTCCCGGTCGTTTCTCTACTGGATACGACTCCCCTGTCAAAAGCGCCTGCTTGACAAAGAAATCAAAGGCCTCAAGTACTACGCCGTCTGCTGGAATCAAATCTCCGGCAGAAAGCAGCACTATGTCACTAGGCACGACCTTGCTAATAGCGATATCTGTGGGCTTACCATCACGAATCACAATCGCTCGCACAGAAACTGATAGCCGTAATTTTTCAGCTGCCGCATTAGCGCGATACTCCTGGACAAAATCCAGTGTAACGCTCAGAAAAACGATGCAAGTGATGATCAGGAAGTTGGTTACCTCTCCAGTAAATGCTGAAACTGCACTTGCGACGAGCAAGATAATAACCAATGGATTTTTGAAACGTGTGAGGTACTGAAACAGCAATGACTTATCTTGCCGTTCATGGAACAAATTGGCACCGAATTTGGCTAGCTGGGATTTTGCCTCGACACTGGTCAAGCCCTTAGCCATTTCTGTTGATGGCGTTTCAAGCCACCACGGAGGAATTTTCGAATTCAGTGACATTTTAATAGCACTTTCAGCTTAACTATCAGCATAGTGAGCGTGGAAAAAATTCAAGTATTGAGTGAGCACCGCAGTATTTTGACCATTCTACACCAGCCCTCAAGCTTCAAAAAAATTGCTGTATCAAGCTAAAATAGCGCAGAAATAAGCCTTAAATTAACTACTTTTTCAGCTTATGAATATTACAATGATCCATCAAATAAGACATCACTTGCACTAAATTTTCATCGGATTCATCAAATAAATACGATTTGGCATCCTCAATGAACTCGCCCCAAAGCGACAATAACTGCTCAGTTTCATCATGAGGCGCTTTCTTAATAAGCTTAATCACTTCTTTTTCAAGCAGGCCATGTTCACGAATATTCAACACCGCTTTTTTAGCTTCGCTCGCCAACAATAATGTTTTCAGTGGTAAGCCTGCTGCCGCGCAGAGGAATAAGCTTAAAATATGATCATCGTGTTCCTCTTTCCCTCCGGTCAACGTAAACCACTCTTCCGAAAGCTTTTTGTCGTGATCACTCACAACATTGGCAATATGATGCAAGTAGGCGTATTTAGCCCTTTTAAGTTCAGCAAAGACCTTTTCAATCGATATTGATTGATTGGTAATTTGTGGGATATCTTCCGACTCAATACTGGCCAGAACCAGTTTGGCGTACTGCCTAAAAGCCTCATCTGGCATATCTTCAAAAAACTTTTTTGTAGAAGTGACATCGCCAAGCAAACTCCACTCCCGCCTAATTGAAGTAAAAATCTCTAATAAGCCATTCTCATCAGGAAAGCTAGATTTATTACCCCCACTTTTTTTTATTCGGTATGCCAAACAGAATATACATGTGCGAATAATATGATTAGCGGATGGATCACTGTAAACATAATCATCACGCTTAATAGGTGCGCCAATTTTTTTAACCAACCAGCTCGCAAAACCAAGCTCAGACTTGAATTGCGCACGATCATTAAAAGCCTGCCTGTATTTCGCAACAGTCATGTTGCTCTTTAGGCATTTTTTAAGAAATTCATTTTCAGTATCATACCGTTGCGAGCCGAAGTGATTATCTTCTGGTAGCGCATATAAGGCTTTTAGCATTTGCGACCCGCCACGAGAAAGTGACCGAAATGACTTATCCTTAATCATTAGCGCAGCCTGTTCTAGGTCACCATTGGTTACCTCTTCAAGATACAAGCTCACAAGGCTCGCCATCCACCGACTTGATTCTTCAAGATTTAGACGTAAATGTGAAGACGCACCGAAATGCTCGGCTATTTGAATCGTGCCGGTAGCCGCATCATTGACTATCTCAGTAATTTTGGCTTGATCAATCACCTTGTGTTGAACCGCATACTTGAACGCCCTGTCGAAAAAAGGCGCGTTGTCGTAATGGGTTAGAGATTGATTTTCTTCAGTAAGTGTCATATAGCGTGTCTAAAATGCAAGCAACCTAGATTGCAGAGTCATCATCTTCATCGCTTTTAGCTTTGGCCTCTTTGGCTGCGGCATCCTTGGCTTCGGCTTCTGCTTTCTCTTCATCTTCGTCGATAAATGCAAGCTCAGCTTCAGCATTCGCTTCATCTTCAAGTATTGCTTTTAAAAGCACTAACACATTGGTGTAAACGTCTGGATGCTCATGTCTAAGCAACCAAGTCACTTCTTTCCAGTCATGATCGCTGATTTCAGAGCGTGAAATATCCTCAGTTTCAAGCGGGTTTGAAGTACCAACTACTTCTTCTGCTCTGTCTGAAAGATAATCAGCTAACGCCTCATAACCAAATTCAAGTTCGGCAATTGCTTCAATAAACTCATTTGCATCAGCATCCTCTCTAAAAAGGACAGCATTGATCATTCCACGCAGATGCTCATGCGAACGTTCTCCATATAGCCGATCTAAAACGACCGCACGAGCAAATTGATCGGGTGTAATCAGCAAGCTCAAGATAGATTGTTTAGAAGAGTCATATTCGCGAATCACCGCCAACAGGTCCTTTGAAGGCATGTCATCAAGCACCTCGACCAGCGCATGGTCTCCGTCAGTTTCTACCAAAGCCGTTAGTAATTCTTCGGCTCTTACAATGTCGCCAGCTTGAATAAGGCTACTTGCTTGTATGATTAATGCATTGGTCATATGGTGTCCTATTCCTTAATATTCAAATTTACGCGCGACTATTTTACTCGTGACTGTCAAAACCTTGATCGGAAAGCCATTGCCCACCTGCCTCATTCAGGTCTTCTGAATCACTGTCAGAATCATCCTCTGAGTCTTCTTGCTGATGGTGATCTTCACTCACTTCGTAGCGTGAGAACATGTACTCAAGCATCACTGTGGTGAGTAAGAATTGTTCGCCGCCTTTGGCTTTTTTTAACATTTCTACCGTGGCCGCAGCCCAAGGTTCAAATTGCACACAGGGTGCAATTGAATCCCAAGAAGGAAACGCAGAAGGCTCTTTAGGTAAATAACTAAGGATAGTTTTTGCGTCTTTAACAACGATACTTTTATGAAAAGCAACCGCCATCATTTCTGGATTGGACTCCATCATCGGCATCAGATCTGCAATCTGAGAACGTCTGTCTTTAAGTCTGGCTTTCAAAACATCACTGCCGCCTGAATCGGTTTTTAAGTCGTCAATTTCGGCCACATAGGTTGCCATTAACTCGGTAAAGTATCGAGATATTCTCATTTTTTTAAAACTCCATCTAAGTAGTATTGCCAAATTTCACGCGCGGTTTGCATTGGGTCATCCAACAAACTGCGCCTGCGATTTTCATCATATACACTTCGTTTATTAATATCAGAAAGTATTTCGTAAGCTTCCTGCACTTCCCTGAACCTTGCCGGCGCATCGCTTGATGCGTTTTTATCCGGATGTAGTTGGGATGCTTTCTTACGATAAGCACTTTTTATGTCGCTTAGCGCAACATTGGCAGCAACGCCTAAAACCGCATAATAATCTTTCAATTTTTCTCACCAAACCTAGCGTGTCAATAATTTGAACTAGTCTTGCAATTTTTTCAACTCTCGCATGATACATGCGATTACTTATTCTTTTATCCTTACCTCACCAAAAGCTGTGAAGATTTAATGAATCTACCCGTGACTTAATAAGACAAATTCCCAAATGAATTTTACATGCCGAATTAAATTCGCCGCATAATTACTACTTAGAATATGTAAGTCATTTTTATTTTTAATTTTAGGAGTCTTTTACCATGAATAAGTCACTCACCATCATTTTAACTGCTGCGATTGGTTTTGGTTTATCAATGCCAGTTTTTGCTAACCACGACGGCATGGGCGAGCATTGCAAAATGCATACCAAGAAAACATTTGAAGAAGCCGATACCGATAAGGATGGCACGTTAGACAGGGAAGAAGCTAAAACTGTATGTAGCCGAAACTTTGATGAAATGGATACCGACAAAGACGGCACCATTAGTAAAGAAGAGTTAAATGTTTGCGGTCGCCACATGCACAATAAAAAGCCTAGCGCAAAACACAAAAAACACTCAAAAGAGTTTGCATCTGCAGATACCGATAATGACGGCACCTTAACAAAAGATGAAGCGCAAAAGTTGCCACGCGTTTCTAAAAACTTTGATGCCATTGACACAGATAAAGATGGCGCCGTAGATCGTGAAGAAATACATCATTTCATGCATGACCTTAAAGCTAAGTAAAGCTGAAAGGCTGTAAGTAATATTTATTTGCTTACAGCCAAGTTTAAGTAGCGATACCAAAATTAAAGAATTAATGCTCATTGTGAAGCATCCGTCATGATTGACTGCGGCTAGCCTCAACACGTATCATCCAACCCTATGAAAACTCCCCAAAGACTTGAACCCCTACTCGAAGACGGCTTGATTGATGATGTTATCCGTCAGCTCATGAGCGGAAAAGAAGCAACCGTTTATGTTGTGCGCTGTGGTGACGATGTACGTTGTGCAAAAGTCTACAAAGAAGCCAATAAACGAAGTTTTCGCCAAAGCGTAGATTACACTGAAGGCCGTAAAGTTAAAAACAGCCGCCAATCGCGTGCAATGGAAAAAGGCTCTAAATTCGGACGAAAAGCACAAGAAGAAGCTTGGCAAAGTGCTGAGGTTGACGCCTTGTATCGCCTTGCTGATGCTGGTGTGCGCGTTCCCAAGCCATACAATTTTTACGAGGGTGTATTGCTAATGGAGCTAGTCGTAGATGCTAACGGTAACGCTGCCCCTAGGCTTAACGATGTTACATTTACTGCAGAAGAAGCACGAATTCACCACAGCACTTTGATTAAAGAAGTCGTTCGCATGTTATGTGCAGGCATCGTTCATGGAGACTTATCTGAATTCAACATTTTAATGAGTAGCGATGGCCCGGTGATTATTGACCTGCCTCAGGCAGTAGATGCTGCCGGCAATAATCACGCTAAAGACATGTTAGAGCGTGATGTAGGCAACTTAAGTGCCTATTTCGGACGTTTTGCACCTGAGCTACTCACGACCCAATATGGCAAAGAAATCTGGGCGTTATATTCACATGGGAATTTGAAGCTAGAAACCGAATTAACTGGTCACTTTAGGCAAAGCAATAAACCGGTAGATTTAAAAAGTGTGATACGGGTAATTGACGATGTGCGTGCAGAAGAAATCAAACGGCAGCTTCGTAAAATTGAGGCACAAAACTCGCCAGAATAATGCCTTATAAAATATAAATGAATTTTATTGTTCTATCATGACAACTAAAGCTCAACCATCACCTGCTTCAATGCAATACGCCATTCAGGTAATACCAGCCCAAAAGTACCACTTAGCTTATCGCAATTAAGCTTGGAGTTTGCTGGGCGCACCGCAGGGGTTGGATAGTCGGCAGTGGTTATCGGAAGTACATTGCCTACCGGCGTTTTAAGCGCTGGCCAATGACGTGACTCACATAACAATTCATATTCTTCAATAATTGCCTGCGTAAAGCCATGCCATGAGGTCATACCACTACAAGTTAAATGGTAAGTCCCAGATTTATCTTCACTCCAATTGGCTAAAGCGCTTACAGTGGCCGCAGCAATCACTCGACTACTGGTAGGTGCGCCAAACTGATCGGCAACAATACGCAAATTGTCACGCTCTGCTGCTAAACGAAGGATTGTGTTCATGAAATTTTTACCACGTGCGCCATACACCCAACTGGTGCGTAAAATAAGGTGCGAAACACCTGTGGCTCGAATGGCCTCTTCACCTGCAAGCTTGGTTATTCCGTACACACTGAGCGGGTTAGTCGCATCGGTTTCCACATAAGGCGCTAACTTGGTACCATCGTAAACATAGTCTGTCGAGTAATGCACCATAGCAGCGCCAAGCTTTGCGGCTTCTTCCGCCAGTATCTGCGGTGCAATAGCATTGATTGCATTGGCCTGATCCGGCTCTACTTCGGCTTTATCAACAGCGGTATAGGCGGCTGGATTGACAATCAAATCAGGCTTGATGGATTGTACGACTTGCCTGATATTGTCCGGATTTGATAGATTTAGCTGGCTACGATCCAGTGCATGTACTTTACCGAGTGATGCAAGGCCAAGCTGTAGTTCGTAACCTACCTGACCATTGATGCCGGTGAGCAATATGTTTTTAAATTTAGTCATTAAACAAACAGTTCAGCTTCTGTAAGACTTGCGCCTTGTTGGTCTTTAGCTGACAAAAGTGGCGAACCGGTGATTGGCCATTTGATGGCAATATTAGGGTCATCCCAACGGATACATCGCTCAAATTGTGGGGCATATAGCGCGGTGGTTTTATATAAAAACTCGGCAGTTTCTGATAACACAACAAAGCCATGGGCAAAGCCAGCTGGCACCCATAACATGCGTTTATTTTCCGCACTGAGATGCATGCCTACATATTGACCAAACGTGGGTGAGGATTTTCTAATATCGACCGCCACATCAAACA
>CAINWC010000168.1 GCA_903854305.1 uncultured Pseudomonadota bacterium
CATAAGATTCGTCTAGATACTGCATCGCCAAATGCAATGAAAGAAACGCTAAGAGCCCTTGTACAAAAAACAGAAGTAGACCTTGAGACAGCAAAGTCACTTGGTTTCTGGAATGAAAATGATCCGACAATGCGTCGGTCACTTGCGGATAAAGGCACGGTTGAAATCCCGCTATGGCGACATGCGCTTATCAACTACCCGCATCCACTGCTTAAAAGCGGCTTGGTCGTCATTGACACCCCTGGGCTGAATACCATGGGCGCCGAACCGGAACTCACCCTTAGCATTATCCCAAATGCCCATGCGGTATTGTTTTTAACTGCAACGGATACTGGCATTACAAAATCAGACATGCAAATTTGGTCAGACTACGTGCAAAAACGGGTTGCCCATAAGTTAGTCGTGCTCAATAAGATTGATATTCTATGGGATGGTCTCGAAACCGAGTCTGAAGTCGAAGCGCTGATACAAAAGCAGATTCAAAGCACCGCACGTGAATTAGGATTAGATGTCCGCCATATTTTTGCCATGTCTGCGCAAAAGGCCTTAGTGGCAAAAATAAGAAAAGATGCCGCACTGCTTAAACGTAGTGGCATCGGCATGCTTGAAGATGCACTTGCTAATCAACTCATTGAAGCTAAGCACGAAATTCTTGGGCGTGCGGTGGTCACCGAATGTTCGAATATGATTCGATCATCACGCAAAGTTGCTCAAATGCGAGTGAATCAAAATAAAAATCAACTTGCTGAACTTCGTGAAATTCAAAATAAGAATCGAGATGTATCAAAAGAAATTTTAGCTAAAGTGGTTGCCGAGCGTAAACGCTATGAAGCATCGGTACTTACGTTTAATCAAGGTAGCGAAAAAATTAAAAGGTTAGGTGAAAAGCTGTTACGCCATTTAAGCCTAGGCTATTTAGACACGACCTTAGAACAAGCCAAACAAGACATGGGTGATAGTTGGACAACAGTTGGCTTGAATAGAAGCATGCGTACGCTCACTCGATTAGCGAATAGCCTTGCTGAAGAAATCACCATTGAAGGTGCAACCATTAAAAAGCATGCTGATGATTTGTATCACTTATTTTGGAGCAAGCATAACTTTGAAAAAACTGAAGCTATTGAACTCAAGATGGGTAATTTCACCCAAAATATGCAAGCACTAGAAAAAATTACCAATGACTTTTGCTCTGACCCTGTCAACTTGTTGATAGAAAAACGCTTTTTAATCCGCAGATTCTATTTAGGATTAGGTGCGCAGATTCAAGCGATTTTTGAGCAAGCCCATTCAGATTGTAACTTGTGGTTAAATTTTGTGATTGGTGAATTAAAAGGGCAAATCAGCGCGCATAAAAAATCTCTGGATAAGCGCGCAGAATCATTAATGGAGTCTCATAGTAGTGCTGATAAGCTGATTAAGCATCTTGAACTGACCCAAAAAGATTTTTCTAAGCTCATTCAACAATCTAACGAACTAGATGCGATATTACTAAGGCTCATGCGTTGCGCAAAGTTCAACGCTGACAAAGCAATAACACCTAAATTGAATGCTGCAGTTGTTAATAGCAATGACTTCAGTAAAGCGGCCGTATTATCTAGCGCGCCATTCATCGGTGAGAGTTCACAGCCAGCGAACTCCTAGAAGATCCAACCGACCAACAATCAACCGAAACGATGGTTGATTGTTGAAATAAGGCTACATCAAAATAATATCAAAAGACACTTGGTTGTATTGAGACTCAACCTGTAAAGAAATTGGTTTACCTATAAAGTCAGATAGATTGGCTAGACTTTGCGACTCTTCATCCAGCAGCATATCAATCACTTTAGGTGCAGCCAGCACACGCAACTCACGCGCATTAAACTGACGCGCTTCTCGTAATAATTCACGTAAAATTTCATAGCACACAGTTTGTGCGGTCTTCTGTTCGCCTCGGCCTTGGCAAGCGGCACAAGGCTCACAGAGCACATGTGCCAAACTTTCCCTTGTCCGTTTGCGCGTCATCTCGACCAAACCTAGCGGTGTAAAGCCGTTCACACCCGTACGTGATCGATCGCTTGCCACCGCTTTTTGCAACTCCTCTAGCACCGCAACGCGCTGCGTGTCCTCATCCATATCAATGAAATCAATGATGATAATGCCGCCTAAATTTCTTAAGCGTAGTTGACGCGCAATGGTTTGAGCCGCTTCTAAATTGGTTTTAAAGATCGTATCAGATAGATTTTTACCACTCACAAAACTACCAGTGTTTACATCTACTGTGGTCAATGCTTCCGTTTGGTCGAAAATCAAATAACCGCCTGACTTAAGCTCCACCTTGCGTGACATCGCCTTTTCAATTTCCTGTTCGATATTGTATAAATCAAATAATGGCCGTTCGCCTTGATAATGCACTAACTTATCAACGGCAGTAATGGCATATAAGTTGGCAAAATCCACTAACTTTTGATAGGTTTCGCTCGAATCAATACGTACTACTTCAGTGCTTGCGCATACGACATCTCGTAGCACGCGCATAGGAAGATTCAAGTCTTGAAAAATCAGTGAACGCTCTGGCACCGTGGTGCTTTTTGCGCGAATATGTGCCCAAGTTTTGGTTAAATAATCGATGTCTGCACGTAATTCATCGTCTGTAGCGGTTTCAGACATGGTTCTGATAATATAACCGCCTACCCGATTTTCTGGCAGCAAGCCTATCAAACGCGCCCTTAACAGTTCGCGTTCAGATTCTTGTTCTATGCGTTGGGAAACGCCAATGTGATCTTGTTGTGGCAGGTAGACTAAGAATCGACCTGCGATACTAATGTGTGTGGTAAGGCGGGCACCTTTAGTGCCAATCGGCTCTTTAATCACCTGTACCATTAGAGATTGGCCTTCATGCAGCACGCTTTGAATCGGTAGTTGCGCGTCTGAATCGCCACACTCAAGCACATCCCCAGCATGCAAAAATGCTGCACGTTGCAAGCCCATTTCGACAAAGGCCGATTGCATGCCAGGCAACACACGGCATACCACGCCGCGATATACATTGCCAACCAAACCCAATGATGAGCTGCGCTCAATTTGTAATTCTTGCACCACGCCGTTTAGCATGATGGCTATACGGGTTTCTTGCGGCGTAACGTTAATTAGTATTTCTTCACTCAATTTGCTTCTCTTTTAACTTAATATTTAAATTTTTACAGCGCATATTTAACAGTGCTTATAGTTATATGCGTATTGATTGGATTTTTTTATTTTCATATCAAAACCACTATTAGCAAGTGCTAACGCCATGCTTTCTAAGCAAAGCGGCCGTTTCATACAGCGGCAAACCCATCACACCGGTATAACTACCTTCGATACGCTTAATCCATGCGCCTGCGGCACCTTGTATACCATAACTACCCGCTTTATCGCGATGCTCGCCTGTGGCAATATAAGCCTCAATTTGAGCTTTAGACAATGCCATCATCTCAACCACAGTAGTCGATAACACCACTTCAATCTCATTGTTAAATGCCAGCGCTACCGCCGTATGCACCTGATGCACATTACCGGAAAGCGCGCTTAGTATGCTACAAGCATCGTCATCATCCACCGGCTTACCAAGCACAATACCATCCAGCACCACTGTCGTGTCTGCCGCCAATATAGGATAAACGCGCTGTTCAGGTGTTAATGCTTGTAAACATGCTTCAGCCTTTTGCTGTGCGACCCTCATCACATAGGTCACCGGTGTTTCGTCAACAAGTTGCGTTTCATCAATGTCGGCGGGCAATGTTTCGCATGTCAATCCTATCTGTTTTAATAACGCCACACGCCTTGGACTGCGTGAAGCAAGATAAATCACAGGCCCCGCATCAACTTTTTCTCTCGTCATTCACTCACTCAACTTTTTTCTGGTGCAACATGATCTTATTAAACTTGATCCTAATAAACATTAGCTTACTCATGCAGGCACTTTAATTTACTATGTTGATATTATCAAAGCTTTAATTAAAAAATCGTGTATGGATTGCTTTTTGACTCACTGGTTTATGCATTTAATTTAAGGATTCTACATGTCTGAATGGGCCGTTCTTTTTAAAATCACCATTGCCTTGTTTGCAATTGTGAACCCGATTGGTAGCGTACCTATCTTTATTAGCGCTACTGATGGCTGGAGCAGGCAAGATCGTGCCAGAACAGCCAAAACCGTATCAATCACGGTATTTATTGTCCTTGCCGTTTCTGCTTTTTTAGGCGACAAAATTCTCGCTTTTTTTGGCATTAGCATCCCATCTTTTCAAGTTGGTGGCGGTATATTGCTGATGCTGATCGCAATATCAATGATGCATGCCAAGCAAAGTGGCACACGCCAAACACCTGAAGAAGCGCTAACACTGGCCGAGCGGGAAGTCATTGCTATTGTGCCACTGAGCATTCCTTTGTTAGCGGGCCCCGGCGCTATCAGCAATATGATTATTGCCGCTCAACAAAACAGTAGTTTTGTGTGGCATTTATCATTGGTAGCGCCTATTTTTGTCATTGCCGTCATTATTTGGCTGGTACTCAGGTTAAGTGCCAGTATTTCTAACCAACTCGGAAGCATCGGCATTAACATTGTGACGCGTTTGATGGGCTTGATTTTAGCAGCGATGGCTGTTGAATTTGTTGCACATGGCCTCATAGGTTTGTTTCCTAAATTATTAGGCTAGTTTGGGTTAAAATACTCACTAATTCCTAGTTACACTAAACAATCAAACTGAAGATATAAAATCATGCAATGGATGCCTCATGCCACCGTCGCGGCAATCGTAGAAGAGCACGGAAAATTTTTACTGGTTGAAGAAACGACCGATCGCGGCAACCGCTTTAATCAGCCTGCGGGCCATTTAGAAGATAACGAGTCGTTAATTGAGGCCGTGATACGCGAAACGCTGGAAGAAACCGCCTATACCTTTAAGCCAGAGTCATTATTGGGCGTTTATCATTGGAAGCATGAACATAACGACACCACTTATTTACGTTTTGCCTATATTGGCAGTGTGACTGACCATCAACCAAATCTTGCGCTTGATGAAGGCATTATTCGTGCGGTGTGGATGTCTGTAGAGGATATTCGCAGCAATGCCATGTTAATGCGTAGCCCGCAAGTAATTACCTGTATTGAAGATTATTTAAATGGGCAACAATTTCCGCTGTCTGTCATCACGCATTTGTAAATGTAGTCATTTGTTAAAGTAAAAAGTATGAACCTGAATACATTAAAAAAGAAAAAAGTAGTCGTTGGCCTTTCTGGTGGCGTCGACTCATCTGTCACAGCCTTATTGCTTAAAGAACAGGGCTACGAGGTGACGGGCCTTTTCATGAAAAACTGGGAAGATGATGACACCGATGAGTATTGCTCAAGCAAGCAAGACCTGATTGATGCCGTTTCTGTGGCCGATAAAATAGGCATTGATATTGAAGCGGTTAACTTCAGCGCGGAATATAAAGACCGCGTATTTGACAATTTTTTAAGCGAATACAAAGCGGGGCGCACGCCTAATCCAGACATTTTATGCAACGCTGAAATTAAATTTAAAGCCTTTTTAGATCACGCAATGAGTTTAGGTGCAGACGTGATTGCCACGGGGCATTACGCGCAAGTACGTGAAAATCCACTTAAACCTGGGTTATTCCAACTAATGAAAGCAGACGATGGCAGCAAAGACCAAAGTTATTTTTTGTATCGCCTAAATCAAGCGCAACTCTCTAAGACTTTATTTCCACTGGGAAAATTGCTAAAACGCGAAGTACGCGAAATCGCACGTAATGCAGGTCTCATCAATGCAGAGAAAAAAGACTCGACCGGCATCTGCTTTATTGGCGAGCGCCCTTTCCAAGAGTTTTTAAGCAAGTACCTACCGCGCGAACTTGGCGATATCAAAACGCCTGAAGGTAAAATAGTCGGCCGCCATGAAGGACTGATGTATTACACCTTAGGCCAACGCCAAGGCTTAAAAATTGGCGGTAGCCGCGAAAGTAATGGCGAGCCGTGGTTTGTGGCCGCTAAAGACATGGATGCGAACATACTGATTGTCGTGCAAGGCCATGAGCATCCCTTGCTACTAAGTGACGGCTTAGTGGCAAGCCAGCTCACATGGATAGACAACGAAGCGCCGATCACCAACTGGGTATACGCCGCCAAAACACGCTATCGCCAGCCAGATGCTCCTTGTGAAATTGACCGCTTAACCACTAATGAAGTTGAAATTAAATTCGGTCAAAAACAATGGGCAGTGACGCCTGGACAATCTGCAGTGGTATATGAAAGTAATGTTTGCCTTGGTGGCGGCATTATTACTAAAGCTATTTAGAAGCTAAATTACCTAAGCACAGCTAAACTGACATTCCCTGCTCATTAGTCTGAATGTCATCTAATTGACCGACGTTCATCATGCCACTCTGAAAAGTTTAAATAATAGAGAATCCATGCATAAAGAACACAGCGCTTAAACTGAGTGAATAAATAAGCTATTCACTATTAACTCATGTTATGCGACTGGTTCGCTGTCTTTAAATGATTGGCGTTTAAGCAGCTCTGCCTGTAGATGTGCTAAATTTGGATATTCAGTTGTCAAATTTATCGCCGCGCCAAATCGCAGACTCACATAACCTAACATACAACCCACGGCAATATCGGCCAAACTAAAAGTGCCGCTCACGCACCATTTAGATTTACCCAACTCATTATTTTTAGCTAAATCATCATTCAGCACTTGTAAACCACGCGTTACTTTAGCCATTTGTCGCTCAATAAAAGCCGTATCTTGCTTAGACGCAGCTTTGCGTTGCTCAAGCATAGTAGCCACTGCGGCATCACACACGCCGTCTGCAAGCGCTTCCCAGCGGCGCACTTTAATTTTCAAGCCTGAATCTAACGGCAATAAATGCGCAACCGGTGTGCGATTATCTAAATATTCCACAATCACCCGTGAATCATACAAGCTATCGCCATCGGCCAAAATCAACACTGGCACTTTACCTAATGGGTTATATTGCTTAACAGGGCAATCAGGCGCAGCCAATACCACTTCTTCAAGTGTGATTTCAATGTGTTTTTCTGCCGCGACTATTCTTACCTTTCGGGCATACGGGCTATTAATGGTATATAAAAGTTTCATCATATGTCGTGCTTAAGTCCAAAGTGTTATGTTCACGTTTTAAAGTAAAAAATTCAAGAACAATGCCAGATTCAAGTAAAAGTCTCGTAATTTTTACTGATTATTCATACTTGATAGCATTATAATTCAATCATCGTCTTACTATGACTACCATGACACTATTTAACAAAAACTACCCTTACGGGTCAAGTGCGTTTCATCATATGGTCAGCAATCAAGTGCAATCTGCGCTAGATGAAGATATTGGCACAGGCGACCTGACGGCACAGCTTATCCCAGCAACACAGTTTGTTAGCGCAAACATTATGGTGCGTGATTCAGCGGTTATCTGCGGTATAGATTGGGTTAATGCCTGCTTTAAACAGATAGATGCCAATATAGAAGTTGATTGGCACGTTGTTGAAGGTGATTATGTATACGCAAATCAAGTGTTGTGCAGCATTAAAGGTTTAGCGCGATCACTGTTAACTGGTGAACGCTGTGCGCTTAACTTCCTGCAAACCTTATCAGCTACCGCCACTGAAACACGCAAATACGTAGATGCAATTGCTGGCACGCACGCACAAATTTTAGACACGCGTAAAACCATTCCTAATTTACGTTTAGCGCAAAAATATGCGGTTACCGTGGGTGGCGGGCATAATCAACGCCTAGCTTTATATGATGGCATTTTGATTAAAGAGAATCACATTGCCGCAGCAGGTAGTATTCGCGCGGTAATGGCACAAGCTTTTGCGTTGGACACACATAAAAACATACAAATTGAAGTTGAAAATTTAATTCAATTGCAAGAAGCCTTAGATGTCGGCGCCACCAGTATTTTATTGGATAACTTTAGCCCAGCCTTATTACGTGAGGCTGTGCACTTAAATGAGAAGTCTGAAAAGTTCGCGATATTGGAGGCTTCTGGCGGCATCACTTTGGCAAACGTGCGTGAAATCGCACTCACTGGTGTTGATAGAATATCAATTGGCGCTATTACTAAAAACGTACAGGCGATAGATTTGTCGATGCGGATGATTGGGTCGGATTAATATCGGCGCATATTTGAAAAAATTTTGCGTGTTAATATGTTGAAAGCAACAATAAATACAAAGGCATTCAAGCATGATTAAACCTGCTACGCTAATCAATCCCACCGGTCGCCTCACACTAGGTGATGTACTTCGCATGCTGGTAAACGACGGCATGCTAGATAAATTAGAAGCCGAAAAGCTATACAAAGACCGTAAGCTTGATAGCTCTAACCTGCATCCACTGGTTGTGGTGGGCGAGCAAAAGTGGAAAAGCCTGAAACCACCACATAAAGCAATGACGGTAGAAGTCCTGTCTGCCTGGCTGGCAGAGCATGCCGGCTTAGATTACTACCACATAGACCCACTTAAATTAGACTTTGGCTCTGCGGCAAAGATCGTCTCTCAAGGCTATGCTGAACGCCTAAAAATCATGCCCGTTTCGGCCAAAAATGGTGAGGCGATTATCGCCACCACCGAGCCTTTTAGCACCGATTGGATAGCGGATCTTGAGCGCGTGCTGAAGATGAAAATAAAACTGGTCATGGCTAACCCACTAGAAATCAGCCGTTACTTGCCGGAAATCTACAGTTTAGCGAGCTCAATGAATGCCGCAGACTTAGCCAAAGCAGGGCAAATTGTTGGTGTACAGAATTTTGAGCAGTTAATCGAACTAGGCAAAGACAAAAATCTGGATGCCAACGAACAACATGTGGTGAATATTGTTGATTGGCTATTCAAATATGCCTTTGAACAACGTGCCAGTGATATTCACTTAGAGCCGCGTCGCAACATGGGCATGATGCGTTTTAGAATCGATGGTGTCTTACATCAAGTGTATCAACTTCCACCTAACATCATGAACGCCATTACCAGCCGCATTAAGCTGCTAGGGCGTATGGATATGGTAGAAAAGCGTCGCCCTCAAGATGGTCGCATTAAAACATTATCAGCTGAAGGCCAGGAAATTGAATTGCGCTTATCCACTATGCCGACTGCATTTGGTGAAAAAATGGTCATGCGTATTTTTGCGCCCGATGTTTCTGCCAAAGACTTTTTAGCCCTGGGCTTTTCTAAAGCACAGGCCGACACTTGGAACACCTGGACTAAAGCCCCGAACGGCATTATTTTAGTCACAGGCCCTACTGGCTCAGGTAAAACCACTACACTTTACGCCACATTACGCACGCTCGCCACGCCCGAAGTCAACGTTTGTACCGTAGAAGAGCCGATAGAAATGGTCGAACCATTATTCAATCAAATGCAGGTACAAACGAATATCGGGCTTAATTTCGCAGATTGCATCCGCACGTTGATGCGGCAAGATCCTGACATCATTATGGTAGGTGAGATTCGCGATTTAGAAACAGCCGACATGGCGATTCAAGCGGCACTTACCGGCCATTTGGTGCTATCGACCTTACATACCAACGATTCACCCTCAGCGGTTACCCGCTTGTTAGATTTAGGTGTGCCGTCATACCTGATTCACTCCACAGTATTAGGTATTATGGCGCAACGTTTGGTACGCACATTGTGTATGAGCTGCAAAGAACCAACATCTATTGAACAAAGTAAATGGGATGAGTTAGTAGGCCCATTCAAGCTGCCAAAACCTGCACATATTTATAAACCTGTTGGCTGCTTAGAATGCCGCAACACCGGCTTTAGGGGGCGTAGCGGTATATATGAAATGCTCACCATGACGCCAGCATTAAGAAAGCTGATTACCCCAGAAACTGATTTAGCAAAACTCACAAAGCTAGCCCAACAACAAGGCATGCAACCGCTAATTATTAATGGTGCTGAGAAAATTGCTGCGGGATTGACTACCATTGAAGAGTTGCTAAAAGTAGCACCGCCGTTAGAGACCGAGTAAAAACTATCCCTATTGAATACAGCGCATTAACAACGCGTAATGCGCCGTATGAAATCACTTGTTTTTGGCATATTACCTACCACTAACATGCCCTACTATAACTATAGCCAATCTGTTAAACAACCAATGAAATCCTCCAGATAAATGCTGATAAAACATGAGGCACAAACTAACACCTGAAAATCCGACAAAATCAGCCTACATTCACTCATCATCCTTGACCAAATAGGCTCAAACCGTTATGGTATAGGGTTGGTATATAAGCATGAAAAAAGTCACTAAATCTAATAAAAACAAGCGTTAATTTAGTGAAAAAGCCCTATTTAAAGCTAAGTAAAAAATTTTTAGCCTTTATTTAAAAAAACTTAAAATTCAAAGTACAAAAACAGCATGGAACAAAGCATGGAACAAAGTTCTAAACAATTTACTGGCGCAGAAATTTTAATCCGCTGCCTGCATGAAGAAAACGTGGAGTTTGTATTTGGCTACCCAGGCGGCGCGGTGCTGAATATCTACGATGCGATTTTCCATCAGGATAAATTCAAGCACATCTTAGTCCGCCACGAACAAGCCGCACTTCATGCCGCTGATGCCTATTCTCGCTCTACTGGCAAAGTAGGCGTGGCGCTTGTTACATCGGGCCCAGGCGCAACTAACGCAGTGACTGGCATTGCCACGGCTTATATGGATTCTATTCCTATGGTCATTATCAGTGGCCAGGTTCCTACTTACGCCATTGGCGAAGATGCTTTTCAAGAATGCGACACGGTTGGCATTACGCGCCCTTGTGTAAAACACAACTTTTTAGTTAAAGATGTAAAAGACATTGCCGCGACCATGAAAAAGGCGTTTTATGTAGCCTCCAGCGGTCGCCCAGGTCCAGTATTAGTGGATATTCCTAAGGATATTACCGCGCATTTATGTGCATTTGAATATCCTGAGACGGTACAACTACGCTCATACAGTCCTGTGACTAAAGGGCATTTAGGCCAAATCAAAAAAGCGCTCAAATTACTCGCTGAAGCGAAACGCCCAATGGTGTATTCAGGTGGCGGCGTAGTATTGGGTGATGCTTCTGCGCATTTAATCAAACTGATTCAAGCGCTTGATATACCAATCACGAGTACTTTGATGGGCTTAGGCGGCTTCCCCGCGTCTGATAAGCATTTCTTAGGCATGTTAGGCATGCACGGCACTTACGAAGCCAATATGGCCATGCAAGAGTGTGATGTTTTGCTGGCCGTTGGCGCACGTTTTGATGACCGCGTAATTGGCAACACAGAGCACTTTTTATCTAATCCGCGCACAATCATTCATATTGATATTGATCCATCGTCAATCTCAAAACGCGTAAAAATTGATGTGCCGATTGTAGGTGATGTTAAATCTGTACTCGCAGACATGAACGACCTGATTGCGGCAGAAAAACCCGCACAAAATACGGTTGCACTTGCTGCCTGGTTTAAACAAATTAAAGCATGGCGCGGCAAAAACTGTTTAAGTTTTGCGCAAAGTACTGAGTTTATTAAACCGCAATACGTCATACAAAAACTACATGAAGTGACTAAAGGCGAGGCTTTTGTCACGTCTGACGTTGGCCAGCATCAAATGTGGGCGGCACAATACTATCCGTTTGATAAACCACGTCGCTGGATTAACTCTGGCGGCTTAGGCACGATGGGCGTTGGCTTGCCTTACGCGATGGGCGTGCAGTTTGCACATCCTGAAGCACAAGTAGCGTGCGTGACTGGTGAAGGCAGTATTCAAATGAATATTCAAGAGCTTTCTACCTGCTTGCAATATCATCTGCCGATTAAAGTGATTTTGCTGAACAATCGCTATCTAGGTATGGTGCGTCAATGGCAGGAGTTTTTCTATGAGAATCGCTATTCAGAGTCTTACATGGAAAGCCTGCCTGACTTTGTTAAACTAGCTGAAGCTTATGGTCACGTTGGCATGCGCATCGAGAACCCGAGAGATGTTGACGGCGCACTCGTAGAGGCATTTAGCCCTAAACTTAAAGATCGATTTGTATTTATGAACTTCTTGACCGACCAAAAAGAAAACGTATTTCCTATGATTCCAGGCGGCAAGGGCTTGTCTGTAATGATTTTGGCGGAGAATCTATAATGCGTCATATTATTTCACTGTTAATGGAAAATGAATCTGGCGCCTTATCACGTGTAGCAGGCTTGTTTTCAGCACGCGGTTACAACATTGAATCACTCACTGTTGCGGCAACAGAAGATCCGACTTTGTCACGCATGACCATTGTCACTTCAGGCTCTGAAGCAGTCATTGAGCAAATTATCAAGCAACTCAATAAATTAATTGACGTTGTAAAAGTGCTCGATTTAAACGATGGGAAATTTATCGAGCGTGAATTGATGCTCGTTAAAGTAAAAGCCACTGGCGCTTTCAGAGAAGAAATGAAACGCATGTGCGATATTTTCAGAGGCCGTATTATCGATGTGGCCGACGGCAGTTTTACCATTGAGCTTACCGGCTCAGGCAACAAGTTAGATGCTTTTATCGAAAGCTTAGATAAGGCAGCGATTCTAGAAACCGTGCGTACAGGCGCTTCTGGCATAGGTCGCGGCGACCGAATTCTAAAAGTTTAAGTAACAAATCATTAAGTCACGCATTATTTAGCAGGTTCAGTTTTAGCAGCATATTTAAAACCATATTTAACATTTATTTAGCATTTGCATAGAAAGGCACAAAAAATGAAAGTTTATTACGACAAAGACGCAGACCTTGGTTTAATCAAAGGTAAAAAAGTAACGATCGTTGGTTACGGTTCACAAGGTCATGCACACGCGGCAAACCTTAAAGATAGCGGCGTAACCGTGACCATTGGTTTACGTAAGGGCGGTAGCTCATGGGCTAAAGCCGTTGCAGCAGGCCACAATACGCTAGAAATCGCTGATGCAGTAAATGGCGCTGATGTTGTCATGTTGCTATTGCCTGACGAAACAATGGCTCAAATTTTTCATGCAGATATTGCTGATCATTTGAAACAAGGCGCGACATTAGCCTTTGCACACGGCTTTAACATTCACTACAACCAAATCACGCCACGCGCTGATTTAGATGTGATTATGATTGCACCAAAAGGTCCAGGCCACACCGTACGTTCAGAATACCTAAAAGGCGGCGGCGTACCTTCATTGATTGCTGTGTATCAAGACAAATCTGGTAAAGCTAAAGACGTTGCACTTTCATACGCAGCAGCAAACGGCGGCACTAAAGGCGGCGTGATTGAAACTGATTTCCGCGAAGAAACAGAAACTGACTTATTCGGCGAGCAAGCAGTGTTATGCGGCGGTGCTGTTGAGTTAGTAAAAGCTGGTTTTGAAACATTGGTAGAAGCTGGTTACGCACCTGAAATGGCTTACTTTGAGTGCTTACACGAACTTAAATTGATTGTAGATTTAATGTACGAAGGCGGCATCGCTAACATGAACTACTCAATTTCAAACAACGCTGAATATG
>CAINWC010000169.1 GCA_903854305.1 uncultured Pseudomonadota bacterium
AGTGTTTTATAATCGGGTACGCAGGCATAGTTATTTGAATTATTTAAGCCCCGTTCAGTTTGAACAACAACAAATCGGACATTGAAAAATGTCTACGATATTGGGGGAAGTCCACTGGGTCGTTTTGGTAATACTACAGGGGCGATACCTTACAGCGTTTTATTAAGTGATGATCGGCTCATTCAAGCCGTACGGTTCGGCGAAATTGATGAGGCTTGGCTCAATCGCTTGTTATATTAAAGCCAGAACCTGATGATGCCCTTAGTGGGAAGAAACTTTAGGGCGTCCTTTCATTAATAGAGGCGCCACTAAGCGAGATATTAATAAACTTTACTGAAGGAATTTTTGATGAAACGTAAAACAGCTAATGATTTTCACCCAGAAGTGCTGAATCTTTTTGATCAATATGTGCACGGGCAGATGACACGCCGTGGATTTTTAAAAGGTGCGGCTAAGTTTGCAATTGCTGGTGCAACTGCCGCAGGGTTGCTTGAGTCACTTAGTCCAAGGTTTGCTGAGGCACAGCAGGTAAAAGGGAATGATCTGCGGATCAAGGCAAGTTATGTGGAGTACCCTTCGCCGAATGGTTACGGTAAGCTGCGGGGCTACTTAGTGCAGCCTACCAATGCAAAAGGCAAGCTGCCAACGGTGCTGGTCGTACATGAAAACAGAGGTCTCAATCCACATGTCGAAGATATTGCTCGCCGTTTGGCATTAGATGGTTTCATTGCTTTTGCGCCAGATGCCTTGTTCCCATTGGGTGGTTATCCGGGTGATGAAGATAAAGCGCGGGCGCTTTTTTCTAAGTTGGATCAATCCAAAACGCGGGAAGACTTTATTGCCGCGGCCAATGAGCTAAAAGCTTTGCCTGAAGGGAATGGCAAAGTGGGGGTGGTAGGCTTTTGCTACGGCGGCGGTATCGCCAATTTTCTAGCCACTCGCCTGCCAGATTTGGCGGCAGCCGTACCTTTTTATGGTGCTCAGCCAACGGCTGAAGAGGCTGCGAAAATTAAGGCCCCTCTATTGCTTCATTATGCAGGTGCTGATGATCGTATTAACGCTGGTTGGCCTGCCTATGAAGCTGCATTAAAGGTCGCTGGCGTTAACTATCAAGCCTATCACTATGCGGGTGTGCAACACGGTTTTAACAACGATACGACACCTAGGTTTGATGAAGCGGCTGCGAAACTGGCTTGGGAGCGAACCATTGCGTTTTTTAATCAGTATCTGCGTAGCTAATCGGCTGTATGGGATCTAGTCAGGACTGTAGCGTAATAGCCTTAGGTCAAGAAGTTATATTGGCTCGCAAGTTTTTTCTAGAGATACAAGTTTAAAATTTAGCTGAAAATTGAATCAAGCGGTTGTTGCACCAACAACAACCAGTTCAGCAAACTGTTGCTATAGCAGCAGAACACCCGGATTTGTTAAGTCGTTTATCTTCTTGTAAATATATCGTACACCACCGTTTTATTTAATATTATCTATATAAATCAATAGGTAATATGGTTTTATTGAACATTTTTACTGTATTTTTATTTGTTTATATTTAGTTGGCACAGTAGATGCTAAGTAATCATGTAACCAGTTAAATCTCTGGCAATCTATTTATTTTTTAAAGGTATAAATATCATGAACAAATTCGTTAATCTTATTGCATTTATTATGGCGCTTTCTACACCGTTGGCATTTGCGGCAGATGGTGATACAGGTGTTAAGGTCGATGCAACAGTCAAACCGGCGGCAACTCCAGTGTATAAGGCAAAGTCTCCAAAACTTAACCGCGCTCAATTTGATCAACTACTAGCAAAGCCTGACCAATTGGTTATCATTGATCTTCGTCGCCCTGATGAGCTGACTAAAATTGGCGGTTTTGCAGTGTATCTAAGTATTCAATCTAAAGAGCTTGAGAAAAGCCTAGCCTTCATTCCTAAAGATCGCACTATTGTTACCGTGTCAAATCATGCCGGTCGCGCAGGTGCTGGCGCTGATTTGTTAGCTAGCAAGGGTTTTAAGGTAGCTGGTGCAGTGGGTGTTGAAGACTATGAAGCTGAAGGCGGTACATTAACTAAAATTACACCACCAGCACCAAAAGTCGCTGATGCTAGCAAGCCAGCGGCTGAAGCAAGTCACTAATCCAATTTACTTATCAGCGTAATCGCAAAGTTGCTTTTACGCTGATCTCTACCCAATGCAAAAATATTGCCAATAAGGCGCTACAGTAGTTGGTTGTTTACAACGTGAATGTGTTAATCAGCATCATTTCGGTAATAAAAATAAATTAAGCGATAAATATTAGGAATAAATCATGACTATCATTGAATTTTTACAGTTACTTCATGATTCCCAGTTGGGTACTGCACTGCGTGAATCTCTCTATATGTTCCCGATCATCGAGGGCGTACATCTCATTGGACTTGCGCTGTCTGTCGGTTTAATTTTACTTACTGATTTAAGATTGGTTGGCCTGTTTCTGCGGAATGTGCCTGTGCAGGATGTTTTGCACCAACTACGGCCTTGGGTTCTAGCTGGGTTTGCTATTACCTTTATTACTGGCACTCTTCTTATTTGGGCAGAAGGTCCGAGGATCTGGCAGATACCCGTGTTTCCAATTAAGCTTTTGTTAATTGCTTTGGCTGGTCTTAATGCAATTTGGTTTGAATTTAAGTATGGGCGCACTGTTTTAGAGTGGGGTGTTAAGCCAGAGTTTCCTAAAGGCGCAAAAGTGGCTGGGTGGCTATCGCTAGTGTCGTGGACTGCGGTTGTTATTTGTGGTCGTTTGATTCCGTATCTTGAAGCAACACAACATTAATTTACATATCATTAAGAGAGTTTAACTATGAGCACTCAAGCATTTTTTCATTCATTACAAAATGGCGCATTAGGAATTAGCATCGGTAAGCTAGATCCGTTGTTTGGTGCGTTGGCACAGCTGTTTCATATTGCAGGATTCCTGCTTATTTTGACTGCTATTCTAATTGTTAATCTTAGATTATTTGGTGTGGGCTTACGTAACCAGTCCGTACCGCAACTTGTTAAAGCAACAAATCCGTTAATTTTGTATGGTTTAGGATTTTTAGCGATATCAGGACTCTTCATCTTGCTGCCTAGCGCTGATATTTACTATCCTAACCCAGCATTCTGGGCCAAGGCTTTGCTACTGTCTTTAGCACTAATCGTTCAATTTACCTTGTATCGTAAGGTGACCGCTAGCGAATCACCTAACCGCACATTGGCAAGCACGACTGCAGTACTTTCGCTAACGCTTTGGTTTGGTGTAGCTTTCGCAGGCCGCGCGATTGGTTTTGTTTAAATATTGTTATTAGAAGTTACAAAATCATCATCCAATTAAGGACGTTCAGAATGAATGCTAAAACTATTTTAATATGCTCGGCGCTCTATGCTGCAACGCTGGTCGGCGCAAATCTTGTCTTTGCCGCCGATATAGCAGCGCCAACACCAGAACTTAAAGCCAAAGAGCCAGTTAAACCTTTAAGTTTTTTTGTGACTAGCGAGGGTATTGGTAACGGTGCTAATCTCGGTAGCTTGGCGGGTGCTGATGCACATTGCCAAAAACTGGCAACAGCTGTGGGTGCTGGCGGCAAGACTTGGCATGCCTATTTAAGTACTCAAGCCAGTGATGGGCAAGTTGCAGTTAATGCGCGCGACCGGATAGGTAAAGGGCCTTGGTATAACGTAAAAGGTGCGGTCGTTGCCAAAGATGTTGCACACCTTCATGGCGATACTTTGGATGTTGCAAGACTTGGCAATAATCTTAGCAGAACTACCGTTCTGACTGAGAAAGGCGAAGCTATTAAAGGTGCTGGTGATAAACCAAATCAGCACGATATTCTCACCGGCACACAACTAGACGGAACGGCTTACGCTGACGGTGTTGATCACACTTGTAAGAATTTCACCAGTAGCGCAAAAGAAGGTTCGGTTCAGGTCGGACATTTTGATCGTACCGGTGGTGGCAATACTTCATGGAACTCTGCACACGGAAGTAAAGGTTGTGCGCAGGAAAGTCTTGTAAGCACTGGTGGTGCTGGTTTGCTGTATTGCTTTGCAACTGACTCATTGTAAATTAAATACCAATTTATTATAGATGACTAAATCTAGGACGTAGTATGAAAAGAAAAATATCAGCCTCAATCCTTGCAACTTTACTTGTAGGGGTTGCGGCGTGCTCCCCTAAAGCCGAAGTGCCAAAATCAGAATCACCATTCAAGCCTTCTGCATCACTACAGGAATTGATGGTTTCTGTGATTGACCCTAATGTAGACCCTATTTGGAATGCAGTATCTACGATCAGCACAAAAGAAGGAACAGAAGAAAAACAGCCGCAATCGGATGATGAGTGGAAGGTACTTAGGAATCACGCCATTACACTCATAGA
Source organism: uncultured Pseudomonadota bacterium (assembly GCA_903854305.1). Classification (GTDB taxonomy): domain Bacteria; phylum Pseudomonadota; class Gammaproteobacteria; order Burkholderiales; family Methylophilaceae; genus Methylotenera. The sequence continues at coordinate 4,397 of CAINWC010000169.1, forward strand.
AGTCAGTAATTTGTTGGTGATTGAGGGGCGACCTGTGGCTGCAACTGGCGTCAACACTTCAACGCATGCTGTTGAACTCAGTCCGCAAGAAGTTCAGAAGACGATAGATGGCAACCGTGGTGATTTCATTAAGCATGCACATGCGCTTCAAGAGGGTGCCAAATTGATGCTTGCCGCCATTGATGCAAAAAATCCTGAGGAGTTAGCGCGGGTAGGAGGAATTGTCGACCATGCTTGCGAGCAGTGTCATTCGCAGTTCTGGTACCCTAACGACAAACGTCCAACAGCTTCACTTGATCTTGGGCTGCAATCTGGCAACAGTCTTTACCTGAAAATTCGTAGCGCAAGCTAGACGCTGTTGGCCTTACTTGACCATTTAGTTAGGCGCACATAGATAAAGCATTTACTTATTATTGAGCGATAAACGCTAAATGAATGACCATTGGTGATTTTGTAAAGGTTAGACTTTAGTTTGGCATAATGCCGTCTAGCCGAGCACGTATCAATGTGCATAAGGCTTTGTGACAAAGCGCGAACAAAATACGCACCGATGGAATCTTTACGCTGCAAGGCTTAAGGCAAAAATCCCCCAGAAATGCATTCATTTCTGGGGGATTTTTTTGAACTGATTCATAGGCGAAGCTTGTAGCGCTAGCCCCTAAAAATATCAACACGAATTTAGAGGTACTAGGTAACTCCAGGTTTTGGTTTGGCCTTATTACGGATTGCTAAATTCGCAAAGAACTTATTCAAAGAAATCTTTCGCTTTATCTAACCAACCCTTACTTTTAGGGCTATGTTTTCCAGAGTCTGCTTGAGTGCTATCTTCAAACTCCCGTAATAGCTCTTTTTGGCGATTAGTGAGTTTAACCGGCGTTTCAACCACAACATGTACCATTAAATCACCGTGCTCAGATGAGCGTAGTGGTTTAATGCCTTTGCCACGCAACCTGAATACGCCGCCAGTTTGTGTTTCTGCTGGAATCTTCATTTTGGCAGAACCGCCTAATGTAGGCACTTCAATTTCACCGCCAAGTGCTGCCGTACTGAAACTGATTGGCATTTCACAATGCAAGTTACCACCTTCACGCTGAAAAATAGCATGTTCTTTTAGGTGAACTACTACGTATAAATCACCCGTTGGGCCACCATTAACACCAGCTTCACCCTCGCCACTTAAGCGAATGCGATCGCCTTCATCAACGCCGGCAGGAATTTTAACTGATAGTGTTTTATTTTGTTTTAAACGACCAGCGCCGCTACAGGTAGGGCAGGGGTCTTTGACCATTTTGCCGTTACCATGACATTTTGGACAGGTTTGTTGCACTGAGAAAAAGCCTTGCTGCATACGTACTTGGCCATGACCTGCACAGGTCGTACATGTGACAGGTTGTGTACCAGGGCGTGCGCCAGAGCCTTTACAAGTTTCACAAGTGGCTTGCACGGGAATACGAATTTTTGTTTCCGTACCTTTCGCGGCATCTTCTAGCGAAATTTCCATGTTGTAGCGCAAGTCAGCACCGCGATACACGTTATTACGTTGTCCACCACGTGTGCCACCGCCAAAAATATCGCCAAAAATATCGCCAAATGCATCACCAAACCCTGCGCCGCCAAAGCCTGCACCGCCACCACCTTGTTCTACACCTGCATGTCCATACTGGTCGTAAGCGGCACGTTTTTGGTCGTCAGATAACATTTCATAGGCTTCTTTTGCCTCTTTGAATTGTTCTTCAGATTTTGGATTATCTGGGTTACGGTCTGGGTGATACTTCATCGCAAGTTTGCGATAAGATTTTTTAATGTCTTCTTCAGAAGCGTCTTTATTAACGCCTAATACTTCGTAATAGTCTTTTTTAGTGGCCATTGTTAGTCCGATTACTTGAGTGAAAAATGCTGGTTTAGGCAAAGACAAAAGCCACGAAGGACGTGGCTCTTGTTTATTGCACTAAACGCTAAGTGTTAATATTTAGCTTCAACATTAGTCTTTTTTAACTTCTTCAAACTCCGCATCAACCACTTCAGCATCTACCGTTTTTTCACCTTGAGGTTGTTGCGCGCTTTCGGTATTTGCCTGTGCTTGTTGATCAGCATAGACTTTTTCACCAAGTTTTTGTGCAGCCTCTGTTAATGCGTTGGTTTTAGCTTCAATGGTATCTTTGTCATCAGACTTCATGGCTTCTTCGACATCTTTAAGCGCATTTTCAATGGCTTCTTTTTCAGCAGCCTCTAACTTATCGCCATGCTCAGTCAATGATTTTTTCACTGAATGCACCATGCCATCAGCAGCGTTACGCGCATCTACAAGCTCGCGTAATTTGCGATCTTCGTCGGCGTATTTAATTGCATCTTCTTCCATTTGCTGAATTTCAGCTTCGCTTAAACCGCTATTTGCCTTGATGGTAATTTTATTTTCTTTACCCGTCGCTTTGTCTTTCGCTGATACATGCAAAATACCGTTAGCATCAATATCAAATGTCACTTCAATCTGCGGCATGCCACGTGGTGCTGGTGGAATGTCGCTTAAATTGAATTGCCCTAAGCTCTTATTCGCAGATGCCAACTCACGTTCACCTTGCAACACTTGAATCGTCACCGCATTTTGGTTGTCATCAGCTGTTGAGAAAGTTTGAGATGCTTTCGTAGGAATCGTGGTATTTTTCTTGATGACTTTAGTCATTACGCCGCCAAGTGTTTCGATACCTAAAGATAAAGGCGTTACATCAAGCAACAATACATCTTTAACATCACCTTTAAGTACGCCGCCTTGAATCGCAGCGCCAACGGCTACTGCTTCATCAGGGTTTACGTCTTTACGTGGCTCTTTACCGAAAATCTCTTTTACTTTTTCTTGCACTTTAGGCATACGGCTTTGACCGCCGACTAAAATAACATCGGTAATATCGTCAATGGAAACGCCTGCATCCTTAATCGCGGTGCGGCATGGTGCCATCGTACGTTCAATCAAATCATCTACTAATGACTCTAATTTAGCACGTGTGATTTTTACCACTAAGTGTTTAGGGCCTGTTGCATCGGCAGTAATATACGGTAGATTAACTTCAGTTTGGGTCGCGCCAGAAAGCTCGATTTTTGCTTTTTCTGCCGCTTCTTTAAGGCGTTGTTTTGCCAATAAATCATTACGTAAATCCATGCCGCCATTGTCTTTTTTGAACTCATCTGCTAAAAAGTCGATCAAGCGATTGTCGAAGTCTTCACCGCCTAAGAACGTATCGCCATTGGTTGAAAGCACTTCAAATTGATGTTCACCATCAATGTTAGAAATTTCAATAATAGAAACGTCAAAAGTACCGCCGCCTAAGTCATACACCGCAATCTTACGATCACCTTCTTGTTTATCTAAACCAAACGCTAGCGCAGCAGCGGTAGGCTCATTGATAATACGCTTTACATCTAAACCAGCGATGCGGCCAGCATCTTTAGTGGCTTGGCGTTGGCTATCGTTAAAGTAAGCTGGCACGGTAATGACGGCCTCAGTCACTTCTTCACCTAAATAGTCTTCAGCAGTTTTCTTCATTTTACGAAGTACTTCAGCTGAAATTTGTGGAGGTGCCATTTTTACACCACGAATTTCTACCCATGCATCGCCGTTATCAGCTTTAGCAATGGTGTAAGGCATTAAACCAATGTCTTTTTGCACTTCTTTTTCATCAAATCTACGGCCGATTAAACGCTTAACCGCATAAAGCGTATTTTTTGGGTTAGTCACCGCTTGGCGTTTTGCCGGTGCGCCAGTTAAGATTTCGCCATCTTCCTGATAAGCGATAATTGAAGGCGTAGTACGTGTACCTTCTGAGTTCTCAATCACGCGAGGCTTGCCGCCTTCCATCACGGCTACGCAAGAGTTCGTTGTACCTAAGTCAATACCAATAATTTTACCCATAATTCCTATTCCTTTTTAATGTAGAATTTACCAGCGTTAACCTAAATCTTTACTTTTAAATGTTTGGCGATTTACGTTACTGGCGATTTTTTAAACCATGTTGTAACAATGGTGTTCAATTTATTTATTTCAAGTGGCCCGTGAAACAAGTCACTTGCAAACGCTTATTTGGCTTTTGCTACCATCACTAATGCTGGGCGTAATACGCGGTCATTCAAGGTGTAACCTTTTTGCAATACTGTGAGTACGGTGTTAGGCTCTTGATCACTATCGAGCATGCTAATTGCCTGATGTTTGTTAGGATCAAACTTTTCACCCACTGGATTTACTTCGGTAATATTGAACTTATCAAATACAGAAGCGAGTTGGTTTGTGGTAATTTGAACGCCATCTTTATAGCTTTGAACATCAGCAGACTCAATCAACAAGGCTGCATCTAAGCTATCTTTTACCGCTAATAATTCATTTGAGAATTTTTCTAAAGCAAATTTACGCGCTTTTTCAATGTCATCCATCGCACGGCGGCGAATGTTTTCACCGTCAGCTTTTATATATAAAACCGCCGCTTGTGCTTCTGCAAGTTGCGCTTCTAATTCACCAATGCGCGCATCCAGTGAACCAGCGGCACCGCTATTTTGTAAGTAATCTTCAGTTTGCGTTTCTTGGTTTTGTAAGTCTGGAGATTGTGAGTCTTGTGTGTGTTCAGTCATGAAGCATCCTCAAATATTTTGTACAGTACGGTGAACAATGGGGGCAGCTTGGTAAATCTCAAGTTAGAAATTTAAAAATAATTATCAATTATGCAAAATAGTGGCTTGAGATTTAGCTATGTGAAGTGGTGTTTTATTTTGCCGAACCTGATATGGCTTGCTAGCGTATTTTGTAACGATCATACATCCACAAGTATTGTTCAGGGCATTGTTGAATTGTACGTTCAATTTCAGCATTCAATAATGCTGGCGTGTTAATGCCGCCTGTTTCGATTGGACGAATATGAATAGTGTAACCTCGCCCCCAGCTTAAGCGTTCACCAAATGCCATGAAAACATGTGCGCCAGTTTTTTGCGCTAATTTTGAGGCTAATGTCATTGTATAAGCTGGATGCCCAAAAAATGGCGCCCATTCACCTTCGCCTTCTAATGGTGCTTGGTCAGGTAAAATCCCAATGGCTTCGCCACGTTTCAGTGCTTGCAATAACAGTTTTACGCCTTGGCTATTAGCGGGGGCAAGCGTTATCCTTCCTCGTTGCCGGCCCGTTGTAATTAAAGGCATTAGCCAAGCTTGGCGTGGCTGTCTGTAAAGCACTGCCATTGGATGATGCGCGCCATAATATAGCGAGGTGATTTCAAAGCAACCCAGATGTGGTGTTAAAAAAATCAGTCCTTTACCTGATGTTAAAGCTGACTCAACAGCCTGCCAACCATCTACACGCTTCACCCAATGAAGTACTTTTAATGGAGATTTAAACCAAATGGCAAATGTTTCAAAAGCGCCTTTGCTGTTCTCAAGTGTGCTTTTGAATAACAGTTTTTCAGCAGCAACTTTGCTATTGATTAAGCCGCTTTGATATAGGTTGCGCTTGGCGTGGGCGCGATGGTCTCGGTTGAATACATAATTGATCAGACCTACTATTGAGCCTAAACAGTGGATGATAGGTAGAGGGAAAAAACGTAGTAACTTTAGGCATTGTATCAAGCCAAGCAGAATGTATTTCTTAACCAGTGATTTTAAGTTACTCATGAGCAATGATTTTAAATGCTGTCAGTTGATTTAACACATCTTGCGCTGAGATTTTCTGATGTTGATTACCCAAGTTTTTGAACGTTTGATTAGCGCCACCATATAAGCCTGTAAGGCTTGGATTCGTATCAGTGTAAATGCCTATAACGGGCTTATTAAGCGCTACAGCTAAGTGTGCTAATCCAGTATCAACGCCAATGACCGCTTGCGACTTTTGAATGATACTCGCCAATGAAGCAATCCCCATTTTTGGTAACACTAGCGATTGATCAAGCTGGCTGGCAATTTGTTTTGCACGCTGTAATTCCGCATCATTTCCCCAAGGTAGTACCAAGGCGAAGTTTTGCAATTGCAGCTTTTTGCCTAGCTCTATCCAATGCTCAATTGCCCATAATTTAGAATCACGACTGGTACCATGCAATGCTAATATGAAATTTGATGATAACACTGTTGTGGTGTGGTTAACGTTGGAATTTGGCATTGCTTGTATGCCGTAATCTAGTGAGGCTTCATCAATTGTATAGCCAAGCGCTAAGGCCGCTAATTGACGGTTACGTAGCACCGCATGAAGGTCCGGCGAAACGCCAAAGCGATGATTGTAAAAACAGCTTGCCATTGGCTCGCGTACTGATGATTTATCATATCCGCACTTATTGGAACTGTTGCTAAGGTAAGTGAGTAACCCGCTTTTCAACAGGCCCTGAGTGTCGATGACAACGTCGTATTGCTGCGATTGTATGAGCTTCCTGAATGCAAACAACTCGAGCCATGTCTGCTTTGAAAAAATCGATTTTCGCCAACGCCGAATGGCAACGGGAATCACTTGATTAATACCAGCATGCATGGTGAGTATCTCAACAAAACTTTCCTCAACCAACCAGTCAATCAATGCGTTTGGGAACTGCTTTTTGATGTCAGCTATGATTGGTAAATTGTGTACTACATCGCCCAATGAAGTAGTTTTGATGATTAGAATACGCATTAGTGTTATTTGGTCAGTAAAATTTCAAGTGCTGTAATCACACGCGATGCTGGAAGTTCATTCATACAACGGCTTTCGCTGTTTTTATGTTTATTGCAGCCTTCTTCATGGCACGGTACACAATTTCCAAGGCCTTGGAGTAGAAGCACGTTATTGACCCTTTGGTAAGGCGCGGTCATAACCCAAGGACTTTTTTCAGCGGCATATCCTTTTGGCCAAGGCCCCCATTTTACCGGGTTCGTGGGGCCATAAAGCGCCAAGGTCGGCGTGCCGCAGGCCGCTGCTAGATGTGTCGTGGCGGTGTCTGGCCCAATGAAGGCGCTTGCGTGTTGTAACAGTTTGCTGATATTCTCAAATCCAGTCTTTCCAGCAATCGACACTATATGCTTTGGGTCGTTGGAGGCTAATTCATTGCAATAAGCCAACTCATCATGAGCACTACCCCCAGTCAATACAATCCGCATGTTATTGCTGATCAAGTGTTCTATCAGTGCTTTCCATCCAGCGTCTGTCCAACGCTTATATTGCCACATTGGGAATGGATGGATGACAACAAATTTTTCATTTCGCCAATCGAAATTCAGCAGCTTGTCCAACACGGTTGCTGCCTGCGTATTACTGGGCGGGATGATTTCATAGAGCTTCTCTATATTCAGGCTCTCGACCAATGCAAGATTCTGAACAATAGTATGCGTATTTACATTGTCAAGTAGATGCCAAGAGTTGCTTAGTACGCGTTTCCATAGGCTTTGAACCTTTAGGTCAGGGATAAGGCCAACTCTTTTTTTGCTCGCAATAAGGGCGTATTGATGACTACGATCATTCGCCTGTGTGTTGATTGCTAAATCATATTTTCTGAAAATGCGTTTTAGCAAAGCTAAATAACCAGCCAAATTTGGGTGTTCATCACTTTCAATTACATTATTGCAATCAGTGTTGCCTTTTAACATCCCCCCTTTACTGGTGTAAACTAAAACATCAATGATTGCCTCAGGCCATGCGGCTCGTATCGAATGCAATAGGGGCGTGAGCAATACATCGCCAATTTGCCTTGTGGCAATGAGCAATACTTTGTTAGGGCTAGTTTTATTAGGGCTAATTTTATTTTTAAACATAAGTTAAATTATTTTTCGTTTCATTTCGTTTAACCAACGACTAACGCTAAGCTTGAAAGTTTTGCTCGGCATTTCTAGCGGCCCAGTCCAGTCTTGCCCTCTTTGCAAATAGTGCTTAGTAAAAGTATTTGAACTTATTCCCCATTTATGTAAAAACATGTGGCTACCATTTTTTCTGAAGGTGAGTTTTTTAGTAGATTTTGACATGAAATGATACACGCGACTTTTACCTACACCTTTAAAATGACGTACTCCCAACTCCCAAAGCTTCATGGAAAAGTCCGGGTCTGAATACATTCCTGGTGAAAATTCAGTGCTATAGCCACCGACTAAATCCCAAACTGTTGTATGAATTACGCTTGGTGGCCATGTGGCTCCACACCAATCTGCTTTGTTAATTAGCGAAAATTCCTTTAATAACTTGGCTTCGTTAAAATTGTCTGGGTTGCTGCCAAAATCTAGTGGGGCAATTGCACATGAATTGCCTGTGGCATGCGGTTCTATCATGGTGCTGGAAAAGAAAAAGTAGGGGGAAGGTTGTTTTTTTACTTCTTCATATAGCCAAAAGTCCCAATCTGGGCAGGCGTACATATCATCATTGAAATATACCAATAACTCAGTTGACGCTAGTGTGCGGGCTAAATTCATGGCATAACATATGCCAATATTCGCTGTGGAGTAAGTGAAGTCTAGTGCTTGCTCTTTAACCCATGCTAGCGAGCCATCAGCCCCTTCGTTGAGATGCACAATAATTTGATGTGTATAGCGTGAGTTTTTTCTAAGGCTAGCAATGCAGGTTTTTAGAAACTCCAAGTTATTCCAGCTAGGGATAATAATTGAAAATACTGAATTTTCAGAGGCTGTTTGTTTAGGGTGTTTGCTAATAACAGGTGCTTTAGACAGAAAGGTGGATTGCATTGATTTGTGTAACCTATAGGTTGTGCGAAGATTTGCTTAGAAAATAAAGTTGTAAATATTTGTAGTAAGTAGTTTCAGCATTATTAACTGCCAACATAAAACCTTGGACACCATCTAAAAAACCTAGTTTAACAATATAAGTACGAATAAATGCCCAAGTGCCATGTAGTACTGCCCCCGGTAAGCTGGTACGTTTATTTCTGGCATGTAGCTCTGCCGCTCCTAGCATGGCATAGCGCTGCATTTTATCTAGAACTTCATCTAAATTTTTATAACTAAGATGCAATAGCGATTGTTTTAGGTAACCAGTCGATGAGTTGAATGTTAATCTTTCATGCACCAAATGGTTGCTAAACTGTGCGCTACCACGCTTAAACAGGCGTGCTACATAATCTGGTCGCCAGCCGGAGTGGTGAATAAATCGACCACAGAAGCTAGATAATCTTGGCATAAAGTAAACATCCAAGCTTGGCGATTGTAGTACTTGCGTTATTTCGTTTTGCAGTGCTTTATCAACGCGTTCATCTGCATCAAGTGATAGAACCCAGTCTTTGGAGGCATAAGCTAAAGCCCGATTTTTCTGTATGCCAAAGCCTTGCCAATCAGTCGATGTATATACTTTCTGGGTGAATTCACGTGCAATGTTCAGTGTGTCATCGGTACTGCCGGAATCCAGAACAATGATTTCATCTGCCCATACAACAGAAGCCAGGCAATCACGAATATCATGCGCTTCATTTTTTGTGATAATGATGACGGATATTGTCTGTTTCATGGACGTATTTTTTGAAGAGGTCTATAAGCACTCAATAAAACACCCGCTAATACGCAATAGAACTTACCTTCGCCTGCGTCTAACAGCAATGAGTTAAATAGCGATCCAATCACAATCGTCAATATTAACCCACGTAATGATATGCCAATCTGAGCAGGTTCAATCTGGTAGGAGGCTCTCCAGTGTAGTGACCACATCAACACTAGCATGCCCAGTCCGAGCAAGCCGAGTTCTTGGGTGGTGAGTAAAAATTGATTGTGGGGATTGGGGACGCGTGACAAAGCTAAATTTTTATTTTTTGCAAGTACCGCGTATTCATTTTCAAGGCTACCCGTTCCGCCACCAATCAGTGGGTGTTGCTTGATTAAAGTGATGGTGTTTGTGTACATTTCTACGCGTTGACCTGATGAAGTTTGGGTGCCATTCGATTGATGGTTCTTGATTTCTTGTTTAATGTCAAATAGGCGCGAATGAGGCAAGTTAGGCATCGCCTGGTGTAAGGTTAGCCCTAACAGAATTAAACTAAACCAGTAAGCCAAGGATTTAACACCCCATGCTTCATAGGTAAACCAGACTATTAGAATTATCATGGTAATCTGTCCTGTCCTGCCATCCACTAAAAACAGGATATTTAGGCCAGCCATGATACTCAGTATTATCCATGTCAATTGTATTGAGCCTGCTGATTTTAATGCTTGATGCATCATCATGAACATCGCAAAAGACATTAAAATGTTATGCGCGATCCTTCCTTTAAATACAATAAAACCTTGGTCAATATCATGATGCGGTACTAAGCCTAGCCATTTTAGGTAGGAAATAATCAGCACCATAATCATGCTTATTAAAAAGGCATTTATAGCATATTGCCGAATTTTTTCAGAGTGCATCACGCTGATGATTAGCGGGATAAATAGTAATTTATGGTACTTCATCAGGAAGTCGAGGCGCATATTCCAAGATGCGCTCGAGTAGAGGGTGCCTATGGCATATAAAATAAATAATGCAATTGAAGCGAGTGCAGCAGGATTGTTTTTTATGCGTTCAAATTTAATTGTGTAGTTGCCTGAGAGCAGCCAGAAAACGACAAAGAGGCCCATCGCCCAGCTCATAAAGGCGGTCGGCAAGGCAACACTAAAGCTGGCAAAAATGATAAGCCATAGTGTTGCTGTTTGGGTGAAAGCTAAATAGTTATTTTTCATTGAATCTACTTGACTAAACGATAGTGTTTTTTAGTCAACTCCAAGTTAAACATACGTTCTAATTTCATCGTCCAGCGATGCTTCAGCTCTCTTTTCGTCGGCTTATAATTAGGATCTGGAGTAAAGTTTTTTTCAGCCTCATTGGCAAGCCAATCTCTGATTATTTTAGGGTGCTGACCGGTAAAAGGGCTAAGTGCTTGTTGATCAATTTGATATCCGTTAAATAGTGGGTGGTCGTGTCCCCAATACTTTCCAACACGTTGATTTTTTTCGCTCATTGCAGAAATGCTGCGTACATGCCCGTAATGGTAAATGGGCACATTCACTAGTGCCGCTTGCGGGTATCTCCCTTGCCTGTTTTTATTCATGACAACAAAGTATAAGCCGTCAGGCGCCCAGCTGCGGATAGTATTGCGGATGATGCGGCATTCACGTCTATACCAGGCAGGGCTAGTGGCCACCCACTTAGGACTGCCAAAAAAATGATGGTAATCAAATACCAGCGCTTCTACTTGAGGGTTGTTTAGGTTATTTTCCATTGCTGCGCGAATTTTAGGTAAGTCATCTTCGTACAGAACCTCGTCACCTTCAAGATAAAAGGCCCAATCCCCAGTACAGTTGTACTGGGCAATCATTTTTTGTTGCGCATAAACAAAGCCACGATCCTGCATTTTTTCATTCCAATGCGTTTGGATAATGACGATCTTCTCTGAGTTAATTGCTTGTATCCTAGCAAGTGTGTCATCTTCACTATCGCCTACTGCTACAACAAATTCGTCGCACAGCGGTAGCGCCGAACATATACTCTCTATGAAGGGATAACCTAGCAAAGTGCCGTTGCGAATAAAGGTATAGCCACTAATTTTCATATTAACAGTTACTTTCAATTAAAATCTGAAATTTGAAGCTGAGTAAATTTAGCAAAAATAAGCATAAAATCCAAACTCTACAAATTAGACGAGGTTGATGCGAAAGCTACTTCAGTAATATTGCCAACTTATAAGCACCTATTAATTGACGATTGCTTCTGCTTTCTGCATAATCTACTCAAATTATACAAGATAAGATAGAAAATGAAGCAATCTCATATAGAAGTTACCGAACGTATACGTGAACGTAGCCGTCCAACTAGAACAGCTTACTTACACAGAGTGGATGAGATTATTAATCGTCCGCGAAGTGCTGATCGCTTAGGTTGTGCCAATGTTGCGCATGCTTTTGCGGCGCTGCCAGCTAACGATAAATTGCGTATAGTGGTTGAAAAAGCCCCTAATATCGGCATTATTACTGCATATAACGATATGCTTTCTGCGCATCAGCCGTATGAAAGTTACCCAAATATCATTCGTGATGAAGCGCACAAAAATGGCGCTACAGTTCAAGTGGCGGGTGGTGTACCTGCAATGTGTGATGGCGTAACGCAAGGTGAGCCAGGCATGGAGCTTTCGTTATTCAGCCGTGATGTGATTGCGATGAGTACCGCGGTGGCGTTGTCTCACGATGTTTTTGATGCGGCTTTGTTACTAGGGGTGTGCGATAAAATCGTACCTGGCTTATTGATTGGCGCACTACATTTTGGGCACTTACCTTGTGTATTTGTGCCTGCTGGTCCGATGAGTACAGGTTTAGATAACACGGCGAAATCTAAAGTGCGTGAGCAATATGCACAAGGTAAAGTCGGTCGCGATGAGTTGTTAGCTTCAGAATCTGCCGCTTATCATGGCGCTGGCACCTGTACGTTCTATGGTACTGCTAACAGTAACCAAATGTTGCTTGAGGCCATGGGGCTTCATGTACCTGGCGCAGCGTTTGTGCATCCGGAAGACGGCATGCGTGAAACATTGACCCGCGAGGCGGTGCGCATGGTGCTTTCTAATACGCAAAAACAACGCTTTACGCCGATTGGTAAATTGGTGGATGAATATGTGATTGTAAATGCAATGGTGGCTTTGTTAGCCACTGGCGGTTCTACTAATCACTTGATCCACTGGGTGGCTGTGGCGCGTGCCGCTGGTATTATTATTGACTGGACGGATTTCCATTACCTTGCAAAAGGTACCCCATTGTTGGCCAGCGTTTACCCTAATGGCAAAGCGGATGTTAATCAGTTCCAAGCGGCAGGCGGTCCTGCGTTTGTGATTCGTGAATTGATTGACGGCGGCTATATGTACCCGGATGTATTCACAGTGGCCTACGGTGGTTTGCGTGACTATGGCAAGTTGCCAACGTTAGCCGTAGATGAGAGTAATAATAAATCGATTATTTGGAAAGACTTACCGAAAGAAAGTAGCGACGAAACTATTGTGCGTACAGCTGACTTTCCGTTTAACGAGTCTGGTGGTTTGCGTTTACTTAAAGGTAATTTAGGCCGCTCTGTGATTAAAATTTCAGCA
>CAINWC010000170.1 GCA_903854305.1 uncultured Pseudomonadota bacterium
CAGTTAATGTGAGCCAGAAACAGCGCTGATTGCAAGCTGGGGCGGTTTGGATTGCAAGCCGTTACAGTTACTAGTGGAAGTTAAGCAGCGATCTGATATACGTCAGCACTGGTCTGAATGGAAATCTAAGTATTCTCAAGCCTTACACTTTGCAAAACAACAGGGCTGGGATTTTAGAATTCATGACGAGTCGCGTATCCGTGACAAATCTTTAGAAAATATCCGTTTATTAGAACGATACAAGCGCATGCAATTCCCTGTCGAAGAAAGTAGGTTAGTCTTAGAAACCTTAAAGCAAATGGGTAGCGCACCTTTTCACTACATCATCTCGCGTCATTTCATGGGATTGTACAAAGCAGAGGGAATCGCTCACCTATGGCATTTATTGGCCACACGCCAACTAGACTGTGATATTAGCCTTCCATTAAATGACTTAACAGAACTGTGGGTAGCAAGCTATGACTAATGAATACGATAATTTCGATTACCCGAATGAAGCGTTTGAGCCGATGCGCCAACGTATCGAGATTCAAATTGGCAGCCTAGTACAGCACAATAAACTCGTATATCGCATCGCCCAGGTGCTGGATTTCGAATCTGTTATTGGTATTGAGGTTGAAAGTGGCCGGAGTGCCCCACTAAGAATTGGTGAGTTATCTCCAGTGATAGACGCTGCCACCACCTTCCAACACAAGGATGTTGCAGAAATTGCAGATACAGACTGGAAAGAGGCGGAACGACGCTTTGCTGCAATTCAGCCCTTGATTAAAGTTCTTTATATTGGGCGCGATGAAGTTGCAAGGCGAGCAAGTGAAGTTGGTGTTAGCACAGCTACATTGTATCGTTGGTTACAGCGCTATAAAGCTTACGGTGATGTATCCGCACTCATTGCAAAAAAGCGCGGCTGGCAAGATGGAAAAAGTCGCATTCCACCTTACGCTGACACAGTCATTGAGCAAGTTATCAATGACTTCTACCTCACCATACAACGCCCGACTGCTCAAAAAGCCATTACCGAAGTGCAACGTATTTGCAGTCTTAGAGGTATTGAAGCGCCTCACCCAAATACGATAAGAGCACGTATCGGTAAAATTACAGAGAAAAATAGCTTGCGTGGTCGTGGCCACAAAGAAAAAGCTAAGAATAAATTTATGCCCGCAGCAGGGAGTTTCCCTAATGCTGATTATCCGTTAGCTGTGGTGCAGATAGACCATACGCCGGTGGATATAATCCTTGTCGATGATATTTACCGCAAGCCAATTGGCAGACCGTGGATTACACTGGCTATGGACATTAATAGCCGCATGGTGACGGGCTATTACTTATCTTTTGACCCACCATCAGAAACCTCCGTAGCAATGTGTGTAGCGCATTCAATTTTACCTAAAGAAGAATGGTTACTTTTGCATAGCGTGGATGCTGAGTGGCACGTATGGGGGATACCTAAAACCATTCATGTTGATAATGGTGCCGATTTTCGCTCAAATAATTTCCAGCAGTCGTGTCTGATACATGGCATTAACCTAGAATTTCGCCCCGTGAAACAGCCGCGTTATGGCGGACATATTGAACGAATAGTCGGTACATTCATGAGGGAAGTCCATGATTTACCTGGCACCACCTTTTCAAATATTAAAGAAAAGGATGAGTACAACTCTGAAAAAGAGGCTGTCATGACAAAGTCAGAGTTTGAGTCATGGTTGGTCACATTGATTTGCAAGGTCTATCATCAACGCTTACATTCTAGCATTGGTATGACGCCTACCCGAAAATGGGAAATAGGTGTCTTTGGAAATAACGAAATTCAAGGTTGTGGCGTTCCAGCTAGGCCTTCTGATCGATTAACTGTTCTGCTCGACTTTTTACCTTCGTTTCAGCGCACCGTGCAAACATTTGGCGTGACTATTGATGGACTGTCATATTACGCAGAAGCATTACGCCCTTACATTAATTCTAGCGATCCAAAAAATCCAACAAAGAAAAATGAATTTACTTTTAGGCGTGATCCACGAGACATAAGTACCATCTGGTTTTTTGACCCATTACTCAAACTGTATTTCAAGATACCATTTGCTGACCAGGCATTACCATCTGTAAGTATTTGGGAATACCAGCAAGCAAAAGACTTACTTAAACGCGAAGGCGCTAAAAGTGTCAATGAACATCAGGTGTTACGTGCCATCACAGAGCTTCGCTCAAAAGTAGATGATTCAAAAGAGCGTACTAAGAAAGCTCGTCGCCAAGCACAACGTCGTGTAGAGCATGAAAAAAACATATCGCCAGCTACGCCTTTGCCCGCTAAAAAAACTGAACCAACCATGCCTACCTTACTATCATCAGGATTAATCAGTGGTGATATTGACGATTTCGGAGACATTGCATAATGAATTACGAGCACATACATCCCGACTTTCGGCACATCATGGGCATGACTGATACAGAACGCCTCAAATTTATGGATCAGCCGCGTTGGATAGGTTATAAGTCGGCGCAACAAATTCTTGATACCCTGCAGGGTTTAATGAACAAGCCAACTCGTCCACGAATGCCAAATCTATTAATTGTCGGGGATTCAAATAATGGTAAAACCACTATTATCCGCCGCTTCAAAGAGCTGTGCGGACAAGGGTATGTGAATGATGATTCCGAGCCCGTAAAACCAATCATTATTGCAGAAGCGCCGCCTAGCGCAGATGAAAAAGGCCTATATATCTCAATCCTAGAGCAATTCTTTACACCATATCGCGCAAGTGACGCTGTCTCTAAGCTTCGGTATCAAGTCATTCATTTATTGCGCATGTGCCATACCAAAGTACTGGTAATTGATGAGTTTCATTCTTTGCTTACTGGGTCAGCGATCAAGCAGCGTGAAGTAATGAATGCCATTAAATTACTATGTAATGAATTGGCCATTCCTATCATTGGTGTTGGTACACGAGAGGCTGTACGTGTATTACATACCGACCCTCAGCATGCCAGCCGCTTTGATGTCATTGCATTACCTGCATGGGGACTCAATCAAGACTTTCAGCGGTTATTGGCTGGATTCGAAAAAGTATTACCTCTTAAAAATCCATCTAAGCTTCACGAACCGGAGCTTGCCAGCCTCATCCATACTATTTCAGAAGGTAATACAGGTAATATTCACCGACTATTAGTAGAGTGTGCGACTGAAGCAATCAAAAATGGTAAAGAACAAATCGACAAGCCTATCGTTGAAAGCAAGGCTTGGTTGCGGCCAACACGCGGGATTAGGGAAGTTATTGTTTAATGACCCAGTGGCATGTGTCAGTACCATTGTTTCCAGATGAGCTTCTCTCATCATGGCTAGTAAGGGCAGCGCTTACACAGGGTTGTGAGCCACTAGTGTTGACGGGTGAAATATGGGGTAAATGG
>CAINWC010000171.1 GCA_903854305.1 uncultured Pseudomonadota bacterium
CCCAGAAGGCTCTGCTCACTAGGAACAGCAAAGCGCCCAGCCAACAATGCATTAGGTTGAGTTTCTGAATTTCCCTTCGTTAAATCGACAAAAGGCAGGGTCTTGTTGAGGTTATCCGAAAGCGTATTTATAGGAGTAATAACGAGTGCGTCTGATGATGCTTCAGAAGATGAAGCCTTAGTATTCGATGGAACAATTGCAACAGGAGTTGCATAACGATTAACTGCTGGCACTATTCTCTGAGATGGGGGAAGAATCGCATTAATGGCTTCAACTGCCGCAGCTGCGGCATTGGCGGCAGCACTGGCAGCAGTAGCGGCGGCAGCGGCGGCGCTTACTGCAGAATTTGCAGCATTGGCTGCTGCCGAAAGTGTAGTGCTCGGCTTTAAGCTTAACTTTTCTTCGCCTGCCCATGCATATTGATTTAATGTCAACACTACAGCGCTATAAAGCAGACATTTTTTAATTTTAAACTTGAGTGGTCGCCTCATTAACGCTGCCTTTATTTACCCATTATTTACCTATTTTCGAAACATATTAACATGCTGTTACACAAAGTTACATACTTCTCGTTCCATGCAATATATTCGTAATAATAATTTCCAGCCTGAATGGTTACTTAGTAATTTCCTGACGAATCATTTACCTTTAATCTTTAACTAGGATCTGGACTGATGGCTTTAAAATGACAGGCTTAGACATATTATGGATTTACTTAAAAAAAGTATTTATCTACCGCGCCTCGTTACCATCAATAACACTCTTACCCCTACATCACACATTAAATCATTAAACAAAAAAAATAGTTCCATTAAAGAAAATGGTTTAAATTATTCAGTTCATCAGTTAGTGTGATATTTGCCGAGTTGGTGTTTGATGCTTAACTGACAATGCATGATAAAAAATCATGGTTATGTCTGTCTATGGCTATGAAATTAGCTTGTATGAAAAACGTTTAAGCGATTAAAACACCGCGTGAAGGGGATTGTGATTTTGCTTGGCCATTTTTGCCATAGCCATCAGCCGTACTGGAACTGCCTTGCAGGTGATTCAACAATTGTTGATTGCGATTGAAATGTTTGCTGATTAACATGCCATTAAGTCGGTTCATTTCTTTTGCCTGACTTAATGTTTTTTGAAAATTGACCCAAGATTCATTGATGGCGGCATTTGCATACACTTTAAGCCATTCAACCATACCCACTTCGCTAGGCATTAAACCTTTGGTAGCCAATGCGTCATAGCGACCCTTGGCGGTAATACTGATACTTTGCAATAATTCGGACTTTTCTACCATTAAGGCTTCTATAGCATCAACATCAGCCATGACTAATCTCGACTGCTCTCGCGTTAGCACTTCTAAAAGTTGACTCACTAATCGTGCGTCTTGCTCAAAAGAGATTGGCTGAATAGATGCTGATACCTTCATGATGTCCTCATGTTTTTTGGGCGGTTAACAAATCTTTAACTGATGCAATGAGTCCGTCTGCTACTTTTCCAGAATCAACATTAAACTTTCCACTTGCGATGGCAGATTTAATCGCATCTACTTTTTCAGCATCAAATACTTTGCTGGCAGAAACTTTTGCTTCTAATATTTTCAACTGTGCTGACAGTGGTGACAACGTTACATTGCCCGCGGCTTTAATATCTGCTTGAGACTTTTCAGCACTTTTGCTGGTCGCTGCATCTAGTTTTCCGGCAGTTGCTTTTTCGGCAGCGGTTTTATCCGCACCAAGGCTAACTGAATTTTTGATTGAGTCATTAATTTTCATGGTACTTCATCCTTTTCGCATAAATTACTACGTGCATTACATACATCCATGA
>CAINWC010000172.1 GCA_903854305.1 uncultured Pseudomonadota bacterium
TATGTGTTTTAACAATACATAAGTTGTTTTAAATACAACGTGAAGCTGTTTTAGATCAGAGCTATTATTACTTAGCTGAGTTAAATTATTATTACCCAGATGTGTATCTCATCGAACTAGAATTTAATCCGAACAATTGTAACATTTAGTGGATGTTATTCTAAGTTTTCAGCTCATAACATTAAAACAATATAGACCCGTAGGCCAATGGGATGGACCCCTCCCACCTATCGGCATCATTGTGCCAAACTGATATTATAAGCTTATCAGCAAACAGAGGAGGAGTCCGACATGAATATTAAACGAATAGGTATAGATTTAGCAAAACAAGTATTTCAAGTACATGGTGTAGATGGTCAAGAAAAAGCGGTATTACGTCTAAAGCTACCACGAGCAAAAATGCTAACGTATTTTCAAAAATTGGCGCCTTGCCTGATTGGTATGGAAGCGTGCGGTAGTGCACATTATTGGGCAAGAGAGTTAGAGAAAATGGGGCATACCGTCAAGCTGATGGCACCCCAATTTGTAAAGCCGTATGTTAAAAGCAATAAAAACGATGCGAATGATGCTGAGGCAATTTGCGAAGCAGTGGCAAGACCTACTATGCGTTTTGTTGCTATTAAAACCATCGAGCAGCAAGACATTCAGGCCGTTCATCGTATACGCAGTGAGCTCGTGCAGCAGCGTACGGCGAAAGGGAATCAGATCAGGGGTTTGCTCAGTGAATACGGGCTTGTTATGGGGCAGCGTATCGAGGTACTTCGTAAAGCTTTACCCCTACTACTAGAAGATGCTGAAAATGGTTTAACGATTGATTTTAGAACACTTCTTGAAGGCTTACAGCAAGATCTCATTACCTTGGATGAACGTGTTGATGAAATGGATAAGAAAATAAGGCTATTGGCCAGCAGCAATGAAGATGCCAAACGCTTACAACAAATCCCTGGTATTGGCCCAATTACAGCCACAGCGTTGATTTTCGCTATCGGTGATGGTAAGCAATTTAAACGAGGCAGGGATCTGGCAGCATGGTTAGGTCTTACACCAAGGCAGCACAGTAGCGGTGGCAAAGACCGCTTATTAGGCATCAGCAAGCGAGGTGATGCCTATTTACGCACACTGCTCATTCATGGTGCCCGATCTGTATTACGAGTTGCAGGGAACAAAGAGGATCCACGTAGTCGCTGGATACAAAGCTTATGTGGCAGGCGTAATAAGAATATTGCGGCTGTCGCCCTGGCTAACAAAAATGCGCGGATAGTTTGGGCGTTGTTAACTAAGAAAACCGATTTCCTGCCGGAGGCAAAACCTGCTTGAGCTAGAAGGCAAGCCTTCTAACTCAAGCAGGTTTGAGAAAGGAATCGTCTACCCACGATTGTGTAGCATAAATAGCTGATGGAAAACAGGTCGAACCGGCGTTTGCAAAACCTTGCTATTCCGTTGTGCCTTGAGCACGATAGGCCGATTAGGAACAAACGCGCGAATAGCCCATTATGGCCAGAGCAATTGCGCTCAATTAACAGGCCGAATATACGTGTGCAGTCGTACCCCAATCCAGAAGTGACGAAATGCTTGCAAAACGGGAGGTGTCCATATACGGAATAAGACCATCTAAGCGTAGCGCATGATGGCGTTTCCGGCACAGGA
>CAINWC010000173.1 GCA_903854305.1 uncultured Pseudomonadota bacterium
GACCATTAGTGACAATGGTGTGGGCATAAAGTCCAGCGATATGCTTAAAGTAAATTCATTCGGTTTGCGTGGCATGCAAGAGCGCGTAACTGCGCTACATGGTAGTTTTAATATCGCTAAATCTAGTAAGCATGGCCAAAATGGCACGGTTATTACCCTTAGATTGCCCGCTGAATAAGGCGAGCCTCGCAACATTAGAGGTTTTTTTATCAATTTTTTATTCTACTATCTTTAACATCTATTCAACTCGGTCTTAATCAGGCTGAGTCAGTTATCTAATCTATAGCCTCCAGGCTATTCCAAATAAAATACGCCCATTTCAGTATAGAATGCTCGACCTTAAATAGTCGCGGCTAAAGCTGGCATATTGTTTGCATGTCATCGCATATATCAACTTAATAGCCAGTTAAAAAAGTTAAAAATGGACGCTCTTCAAAAAACATT
This sequence comes from uncultured Pseudomonadota bacterium, assembly GCA_903854305.1. GTDB lineage: Bacteria > Pseudomonadota > Gammaproteobacteria > Burkholderiales > Methylophilaceae > Methylotenera. The sequence goes on from CAINWC010000173.1 coordinate 445, forward strand.
TATTTTGCTTATCTGCGTTGCATGTAGCGCAACATTCATCATTTATTGCCGCAGTCTATTAAGGGTTAAACGGTAAAACGTATGACAAAAGATCATAAAATTAGAGTGATTATTGCCGATGACCATGCCATTTTGCGCGCAGGGCTCAAGCAGATTTTGGCAGAAACAGATGATATTGTTGTGGTCGCAGAGGCTCAAAATGCCGCAGAAGCCATTAAGCAAGGTTGTATGCCCAATGCCGATGTGTTGCTACTGGATATCGCGTTACCTGATCGTAGCGGCATGGATGCACTTAAATACATTAAGCACGAAAATAGTCATATTGCCGTACTGATGCTGTCCATGTACAAAGAAGATCAATACGCGGTACGGGCGCTTAAATCCGGTGCCGCTGGTTATCTAAGCAAGCAAAGCGCGTCTTCAGAGCTGGTAAATGCAATACGTGCAGTGGCCAAAGGTAAAAAATACATCACTCCAGAAGTGGCCGAGATTTTGGCCAATCAAGTAGGGATGGAAAATGAAAAAGCCCTACATGAAACGCTTTCAGACCGTGAGTTTCAAACGCTTACTATGATTGCATCGGGTTTTTCAGTGGGTGAAATTGCCGATAAGTTAGCACTTTCAGTGAAAACAGTCAGTATGTACCGCACGCGCATGCTTGAAAAAATGCAGTTACGTCATAATGCAGATCTCACGCATTACGCAATCAAGAACAACCTTGTCGATTAAACGATTATTGCGTTTAAATTAGCTACCGCACTCAGACTCACCTGACAAAAGGGTGTGTCATAAAATCGTCAGTTGTATGGTTGGTTTCGTCATTTATTGATTTTAAAATCCATTCCCACCCCCGTTTATAAGCCTGGCGCTTAAGCAACACTCGTCAGATTAAATTAATTTAACTGACTTTTATCCCTCTGTTTCAGGCATCCATTCGATGGTTTTGTTTTGATAATGTAATCATTACGACACGTATGGTTTGCTAAATCACTACGTCAATCAAAACCCTGCATCAGGATAAACGGGAAGCGCCTTTGGCCAATAATAAGATGATTTATTCTCAAGATGAAATTACACAGACACAACAGTTGCAACAAGCCATGAACGATGTATTGCAAATGGCTTTGGCGCATCAACTAGCAGGCGAAATAGAAGAAGCGCAGCAACTTTACCTTGAAATTATCGACATTCAACCTAAACACGCAGAAGCTAACCATAATCTGGGTGTGATAGAAGCTGGCTTGAAGGGAGCATTGGCTGCATTACCAAGGTTGGAAATTGCCTCGCAAGTCAAGCCAGAGATTGAGCAATATTGGATAAGTTATGTCGAAGCGCTAATGCAGTCTGGCCATACTGATAGCGTAGCTGACGTTTTGGAGTTAGCTGCACAATATAGTTTTCGGGCAGAGGCTTTGAAGATACAAGCAAAAAAATGTAAAAAATCTTAATTTAATGATAAATTTTAGTCTAGGCATAAATTGTTAGCAGCAGCATAAAATAGAGTCACAAAAGCTGATCCAACTTAAATTAGAGAACTTTGTTAGTTTGTCTAAAGTAATTTTGTGCGGATAGTCAAAAGCTAAATTAGACTACTTTTAGCCTCCTGATTTGAATATCTGCCACATTTTTACTTTCTATAATTGAAGTAATCACAACATTAATTTTTTAATTTTGTTTTCTATCAAATTAGGCGTTCGTTTAGCTGAAAGTTAAAGTGGCTATGAGGCGTTAGTTACAGGGATTATATAGATGAATGCTCCAGAATGCAGTTGTGAACCAAGTTTAGATGATAATAATCCAAATGTTCTGCTACAGCAGATAGAGCAAACGTTGTTGTGGGCGGTCACTTTTCATCAGGCAGAGCAGCTTGATGATGCTGCACGACTTTACCGCGACATTCTGCTGAAGTCGCCCTTGCAACCTAATGCTAATCACAACCTTGGTGTTATCGCTTTAGAAAGAAATGAAATTGACGCTAGTCTAAATTTGTTTAGAACAGCGTTGGAATCTACTCCTGA
>CAINWC010000174.1 GCA_903854305.1 uncultured Pseudomonadota bacterium
GCAGCGTGCTTTGATGAAAATTAATTCAACGGCGGCGGTTAAACCTGAAGAGCGGTTGGCATTTGATTCAGCGGTTGATGTACAAAAAACATTGTTGCGGACTATGGGGTTTGGTGATGCTGTGAATGAGATTGAGATTGTGGATGTTGAAGAGATTGGTGTCGCGGCGGTGGATGTTGTCGTTGAAGTTAAGGCTGAGCCGCCTTTATTGTCGGTTAATGCCGCAAATCATTATTCAGACATGATTATTCATAATTTGGTCGAAAGTTTTGGCTGGGAGTTTTCGGGTACTGCTGAGAGTTTGTCTGCTACCAAGAATGTTGGCGGTGGGGATGCTGCTGGCGAATTAAACCCTTCAGGTGATCGGATTGTTTTTGCTACATTTGATGAGCCTAGACGTCGTTATCTATCGCTGCAATCAGGATTTAATGAAGTATTGGAGATTGATTGCCGTGACCTTGATGCTAAATATGCGGCAGAGGAGTTTGATTCTATGGTGCGCGATTGGGCGAAGCCTTTGGGTGTTGTTAAAGAGGTTATTAACGCTGATGTTGCATCGCCTGCTATTTTGGTCAATAGGGATTCGTTGGAAGCTATGGCAGCGTCGCAAGCGGCCATAAAAGTTAATGACATCACTTCAATAGACCCTAGAACAACAGAAGGTTATGCAAAAGTTATCGGTAACAAATCATTGCAGGAAGAATATCAAGATGAATTAGACAACCTATTCCAAAGTCGTCTTGTGATCGCTCGTAATGCCCTTATAGGTATTGACGGGTGGGATTATGGTTTGCAACCTCTTTTTAGCAATAATGACATTGTTAAAAATGGTAAAACTAAAGCTGAATTTAGTTTTACTTACGCAGGTGCCGGCAGGAACGTAGTAGGTTATTCAGTGAATGGTATTGTGGATGACCTAACGAAAACACCTGTGCAGTTTGCTGCTGAAATTGATGCTATGGTGCGCGATTTGGAAAATCCTTTAGGTGTTGTTAAAGAGGCTGTTAACGTTGATGTTGTATCGCCTGCTATTTTGGTCAATAGGGATTCTATTGCTGGACGGTATGCTGAGGCGCTTGCTGATGGGCGTGAGGGTGTTAGTCCTGTGCCGAATGAATTTCATTACAAGTTTGCGGATATGGTTTTAAATAAAGACGCCTATGGCTTGGAGTTTTTATCTAATGGGTTAAATCCGCAGGCTAAAAAGATTTTTACTGAGGCTACTGGGATTAAATTAGATGCGCAGCAAGGTAAAACATGGGTGACTATACGTGATTGGGCAGGGCTGTCTGAATTGGAAGACAATCAAACTAAAGCCTTAAAAGATATTAATCGTGAGCATGCGCGTATTGAGGCTAAGGTTGGTGTTAGTGCGGTTAATTGGGCCAAGACCAAAGTTGAAGCCGGCTTTAATAGCATTGTTAAAAATGGTGCTGATAATGTGTTGGTGAATGCTGCGGGCGAGGGGTTCAATCTTAGTAAAAAAGGTTCTCATTTGAATTTATTAATGCCTTACATTAAGGCAAAAATTATTTATGAAGAGGCAAAATTGGCTGCTGAAAATGAACAAAATTCCTTAGTTAAAGAGGGTGTTTTTAGCGGCGCGATTGTGGATGTTGCTAATGGCATTGCTACTCAAAAAACTAACCGTGATGGTGCTACTGTTCGTCATAAAATGGCGCTGCTTTCTCATTCTGTAAACGTTGATGAGGTTGTTGATATTAGATATATGGGCGGGAAAGGTACTGTGGTTGGCCGTGAGGTGGCGAGTATTGGCCGGTAATCATTTTTAAAGAACAACATAGCTGTACAACGAGAACTGGGAAATTATGAAAAACAAATACGGGTGGTTGTTTTTATTGGCGCTGTTGGTTGGCTGTTCAAAGGAGCCGCCGCAAGGGGTGTCTTCTGCTGGCAAGGCTGCGAAAATCCTAGCGGGAATGGAGGCTAAAGGCGAGCTTCCAGTGTTAGATCGGTCTGCTACGTTGGCGGGTGTGGATGCGGACAGCAATGGGATTAGGGATGACATTGATAAACTGATTGTGGCGCAGCATAAGAGCGTTGATGAAAC
>CAINWC010000175.1 GCA_903854305.1 uncultured Pseudomonadota bacterium
GTCTGCGTATACAACTTCAGATATTTTTTCCATCAATAATGATCGGTATTCAATAAAACGCGGCAGTTTTCGTGTTTCCAGATTGCTTCTTGGGCGTGGTAGATCTATTGCTAACTCGCTGTGGATACCATCTGGTGCAACACCAAGAACTACTACTCGATCTGCAAGAAAAACGGCCTCGTCAATGTCGTGAGTAATAAACAAGACCGTTTGATTAAGCGCAGACCACAAACGCAAAGTCTCTTCGTTTAGGTTGTTACGCGTAATTGCGTCCAAGGCAGCGAAAGGTTCATCCATCAATAACAATGTCGGCTCAAGAATCAATGTGCGAGCTAAAGAAATCCGCTGCTGCATACCGCCTGAAAGTTGATACGGCAATTTGTCAGCAGCCTTTTCCAATCCAACTAAGCCTAAGTAATGGCGTGCCATCTCAACTTGTGCTTTGATACCAAGCCGATTCTCCATGCGTAGCCCAAAACATATGTTCTCTAATGAGGTCAGCCAAGGGAAAAGCTGGGGAGACTGGAACACGTATCCGAGCTCTGGCATTCCCGGGTAAACTGATGCGCCATTGATACTAATATTACCGTGAGTGGGTTTCTGGAATCCTGAAAGCAGATTAAGTAACGTGGATTTTCCACAACCAGATGGTCCAAGAAGGGCTACGAATTCTCCTGGTTTCGTTTGTAATGAGAACGAACGGAAAACGTCATGCCCATTCGGATATGTAAAATCAATACTATCAACCGATAGATTTGCAGCTGTTGCGTGCCTACTTGTTGTTGAAGTCGGTGCTAGCAATTCACTTTGTGTTGTCATTAAATACTATCCATCTAAAACTTGATGAAATAATACAAGTTAATACAAGCTGAGCAAAATAATAATATCTTATATACTTATAACGGATTGCAATGATCTGATTCAGCTACTAAAGTTAGCTATGATGGCGGTATTTACAATACTAGCGTCTGATCATGCAGTAATATGGTCTGTATTGAATAAAAAATTAGCTATTCCATTAAGGATAACGATCTAGCCTACTATGTCTCTCGTTCGTGAAAATGCAACTTCGCTGTACCAGCAAATCTCCTCGTTATTACGCGAAGAAATTAGCCGTGGTCAATATGAACCTTCTGGAAAACTGCCATCAGAAGCTGCGTTATGCAGACGTTTTTCCGTCAGTCGTGTTACGGTAAGGCTCGCATTAGATAAGTTGGTTGAAGACAATATTGTTGAGCGTAAGCAGGGGAAGGGGTCCTTTGCTTTAGGTAAGCAGCTACGCCACGGACTAGATTATTTACGAAGTTTTCATGAGTCGCTAGTCATGCAGGGACTTAAACCGGAAATGCGGTTGGTCTCTCGAAAAGTTGTACCATTGCCTGATTCACTCCATGCTTTGTTCGGTATGGATATATGCAAAAGTATGCGCTTAGAACGGTTACATATGGTCGAGGGTGAGCCTATAGCTTTAGGTCGGAGTTATCTGCCTGTAGAAGTAGAATCAGTGAGTTGGGATGAAACAGAACAGCAACCCACCTATGCAATTCTTGAATCGGTGACTGGGTTGTCAGTGGTTCGTGCTGATCTAGCCATTAGCGCACAACAGGCTGATAAGGAACTAGCTAGCTTACTAAAGATAAGTGCTGGGATGCCTTTGCTAGTGATGACGCGTTCATCATACTTTTCAAGTGGCACATGCTGTGATCATTCAGTTTTTTATATCCGGCCAGAACGCTATGAGTTTGTATTGAGTAGCCATTTCAAACATGATTAAATTGTAGGTATTTTCTGTGTGGTAGCAACCCGTTGAACTAGCCTAGAGAAAATCTAGTATAGTAAGTCTTCCAAACATTGTTGAGAGGTTTTTGAGCGCCTGCTTGGTTCGGTTGACTGGCAATGTTGGGTCGCGATTTACCCTATGGCCTCATAATTAGCTTGCCACAAAGCAGTCAATGTCTGATAATCTGCTCAGGATACTAGAGCGTCCGCATTAAAAAGTTTAGTGGCGTTCTTGTGGCTATCAGTAGCTTAAATATGCTTAATTATGACATAAGGCTAACGCCTATACGGGTTGATAGGCATAGCATAGGTTGGCATAGCTGGTTGATTTACAAGTTCGAATCTTGCTGTCCCAACCAATAAAATCTTTAAAAACAATTAAGTCAGCCGAGAAGCTGGCTTTTTTGTTTGTATGGGGTGAATGCCTTGTCGCCGAAACGATTAGGAAACAGTTCGCTAAAGCTCATATTAAAGTGTAGTTACTGTTATTTCTGATGACATAGTAATATCTGCAATCTGTTTCAACTAGTCTTCTGACGGAACTAGAATTAAGCGTCACTAGATATTTGTGCTATTTGAGATAGAAGAGGATAGATTAGTCACAATTTTAGCCGTGTGGCATCAGCATAAAGATGATTGCTATTAACTATTAATTGGTTTGATGTAAGAGCCCTTTTTAAAAGGCGTATCTAGTTGGTAATCTGTAAGGAACAAGAATGGCAGTCAAAGAATACGACGCTGACTCGGTAAGGGTTTTACGCGGGTTAGAGCCAGTACGCGCTAGGCCTGGTATGTATACTAGGACGGACTCTCCTACACATATCGTGCAAGAAGTCATCGATAATGCGGCAGATGAAGCGCTTGGCGGCCATGCCACCCATATCTCCGTTACCATTTTTAAGGATGGTGCTGTTGAGGTGTCGGACAACGGTCGCGGTATTCCAGTAGAAATCCCCACAGGTGAATCACAACCAGCGGTTGAGCTGGTCTTTGTGCAATTACATGCGGGCGGAAAGTTTGATAAAGAGGATGAAAGTAGTTCGTATCGATTCTCTGGTGGATTGCATGGCGTTGGCGTTTCAGTTACCAATGCGCTATCCACCCGCTTAGAGGTTAAAGTTAAGCGAGATGGCAAAATACATGGACTTACCTTTGCTAATGGCGATTGCATTGAGCCATTAAAAGAAATTGGTAAATGTTTGAAGAAAGATACTGGCACCACGGTGAAATGCTGGCCAGATCCAAAATATTTTGACTCACCAAGAGTGTCACTCTCACAGCTTGAGCATCTCATTAAATCCAAAGCAGTGCTTTTGCGCGGAGTAAGCGTTACCTTAACGACTGAAGGTGCAGACGGTTTTGAAGAGCGTTCGTGGACTTACGAAGGCGGTTTGCCGCAATATCTTGACGAAATGATAGGCGAGCGTGATGAAGTGGAAAACGAGCCGCAAATACCCATTATCTCAGGCGAGTTTTATCACAACGAAAATAATGAAGGCATCTCAAAAGGCGAGGGCGCATTATGGGCTTTGTCATTTGGTGCAGGCGGCGCACGTGGTGAGTCCTACGTCAATCTTATTCCAACGCTGTCAGGCGGTACGCATGAAGCGGGTCTTCGTAATGGCGTGTTTGAAGCGGTAAAGTCATTCATGGAGCATCACAGCATGATGCAACGTGGCGTTAAGATTTCTTCTGAAGATGTTTGGAATAATGTTTGCTATGTGCTGGCGGCAAAGGTATTAGACCCTCAATTCCAAGGGCAGACTAAAGAGAAGCTGACCAATCGCGATGCGATGAAAATGGTCGCTTCGTCAATGAAGCCTATCATGGAAACTTGGTTGAGTCAGAATGTAGAGTATGCAAAGCGTATTTCGGATTTAGTCAATCGCTCTGCGGCGGCTCGCAATAAATCGACCCAGAAAATCGAGAAGCGAAAATCTTCTGGCGTTAACATGATGCCGGCCAAGCTCACCGATTGTGAGGCGGCAGGTACGATGGCCGCTGAATTGTTCTTGGTTGAAGGCGATTCTGCGGGCGGTAGCGCCAAAATGGGACGGAATAACGAATTTCAGTCATTACTGCCGTTACGCGGCAAGGTGCTGAATACTTGGGAGGTGGATGCTGGCCGTATCTTTGGTAATTCAGAAGTGCATGACATTTTTGTGGCCTTAGGTATTGAGCCACATACCATTAACGATAATCCTGATTTTTCTGGTCTGCGCTACGGCAAGTTGTGCATATTGTCGGATGCTGACGTTGATGGCTCACACATTCAAGTTTTGTTACTCACGCTATTTTTGCGTCACGCGCCTAAATTGATTGAACGCGGTCATGTTTATATTTCTCAACCGCCGCTTTACCGTATAGATGTTCCAGCCCAAGGCAAAAACAAACCTGCTAGAAAAATCTATGTCTCTGACGATGCTGAAAAAGTATCGACTTTAGAAAAACTCAAAAGAGAAGGTGTTTCTGAGGATAAAGTGGGCATTCAGCGATTTAAAGGTCTTGGTGAAATGAACCCAGATCAGTTATGGGAGACGACCTTATGCCCAGACACTCGCCGATTAGTACAGGTACGTATGCCTGAAGGTGAAGCCACGGTCGCGCATAAGATGTTCGATATGCTGATGGCTAAGAATGAATCTGCCGCCAGAAAAGAATGGATAGAACGCCGTGGTAATGATGTTGAGGCGGATGTTTAAATGGATAGCACCCACATGATTGAAGATAATAACGATAACGAGAATGGCGCCGTTGCTATTGGTGAATATGCTGAAGAAGCTTATCTGGCTTATGCGGTATCCGTTGTAAAAGGTCGCGCATTACCATCAGTAGAAGATGGTCAAAAACCTGTTCAGCGACGCATTCTTTTTGCCATGAAAGAAATGGGTTTGGTGGCTGGCGTTAAGCCGGTTAAATCAGCGCGTGTTGTGGGTAACGTGCTGGGTATGTACCACCCGCATGGCGACAGTTCTGCGTATGAAGCCGCTGTGCGCTTGGCGCAAGACTTTACGCTGCGTTATCCATTGATTGACGGTCAAGGCAACTTTGGTTCTCGTGATGGTGATGGTGCGGCTGCAATGCGCTATACCGAAATGCGTTTATCGTCAATTGCTGACTTGCTACTTTCTGAAATTGATCGCGGTACGGTTGATTTTCAAAGTAATTACGATGGCGCTTTTCAAGAGCCAGTCATGCTACCAGCCAGATTGCCGATGATGCTGCTCAACGGCGCTTCTGGTATTGCCGTTGGTATGGCAACAGAAATGATTCCACATAATATGCGTGAGATTGCTAGCGCAGTATTACATGTGATGGATAACCCAGATTGCACGACGGAAGCATTGATGGAGCATGTTCCAGGCCCAGATTTTCCTGGCGGCGGACAGCTGATTTCACAAACCTCTGATATTCATTCAACGTATGAAACCGGACGCGGCTCGTTAAGATTACGCGCGAGATGGATTGTCGAACCGATGGCGCGTGGCCAGTGGCGTATCATTATCAATGAATTACCGCACGGTGTTTCCGTTGAAACAGTCATGGCGGAAATCGAAGCCATCTCTAATCCTAAGCCTAAAAAAGATAAAAAGACGATAGACCAAGACCAATTATTGGTTAAGCAGTCTGTTTTAAGCATGCTTGATTCAGTCAAAAGCGAAGGTAAAAAGGATGTTCGCCTCATTCTTGAGCCCAAGACCAGTAAGATTCCTAGTGAAGAGCTGATGGCATTTTTGCTGGTGCATACCAGCATGGAAGTGTCATGCCCGGTCAACATGGTAATGATAGGTACGGATGGCCGTCCCGCGCAAAAAGGCTTGGTTAAAATCCTGAAAGAATGGATTGAATTCCGCCTCAATGTTGTGCGTAGACGTTGCCAGTTTGACTTGGATAAGATCAATCGTCGCATCCACATTTTGGATGGCCGCTTGATTGCTTTCCTGCATATCGACGAAATCATCAAAGTGATTCGCAATTCAGATGACCCTAAAGCCGATTTGATCACAGCCTTTAATTTAAGCGAAATTCAAGCTGAAGATATTCTCGAGATCAGACTGCGCCAATTGGCAAGGCTAGAAGGCTTTAAGATCGAAAGAGAATTAAAGGAGCTTCGTGAAGAGGCTGGCAAGCTAGAAGCGATTTTAGCCAGTGAACCAAAGTTACGCAGATTAACCGCTAAAGAAATCAAACAGGATGCTGAAAAATACGGTGATGATAGACGTACATTGATTGAGCCTGTTGAACGTGCGCAGGGCGGCCAAAAAGCTTTTGTTGTTGATGAGCCGGTCACGATTATGCTCTCTAAGAATGGCTGGATTAGATCCAGACAAGGCCACGGCGTTGACCGTGAGTCTATCGCATGGAAAGCCGGCGATGGTGAGTTTGCAGTCATTGAAACGCGCACTACATTGCCCATTGTGTTGATGGATGCTAACGGTCGATGTTACTCATTTGATGCCTCTAGCATACCTGGCGGCAAAGGCGATGGCATCCCAGTCAGTTCTGTCATTGATGTTCAGAACGGTGCTAAATTGGCACATGCACTTTCAGGCAAAGATGAGGATAGATACCTCTTCACCACATCAAACAGCTACGGGTTCATCGCGCCATTAAAAGGACTTGTTGCCAGACCTAAAGCCGGTAAGGCATTTATGAAGCCAGAGGATGGTGCAATTATCAATCCGCCGTTGAAATTGGATGCAAGTACGCATGTTGCGGTAACATCATCGGAGAATAAGCTGCTGGTATTCCAAGTCAGTGAAATAAACGAATACCCAAATGGCGGCAGAGGCGTGAGGATGATGGATGTTCCAGATGGTGTAGCACTTACGCGAGTTGAATTGTGTGATGGCACATTTGCGAGCATCATTGTCAAAGGTAAAACAAAAACCATAAGCGGTGAAGATTTGACTAAACACCTTCAGAAGCGCGCTAGAAAGGGTGGTTTGATCAGTACAGGTAATAGTAGCCAACCAAGACAGAGAACCTTGCTTTAGGCGTGGTAATTTTGTTGTCAGTAGCAATCTATGCATGGCTGAATTGCACTTTAAATTTATATTCTAGGAATTTACATGCTAGATTTAGATAATAGTGTCTATTATTGTTAGCAAGGGTTAAATAAACTCTGGTTGTTAAACTTTGATAATCTGCTTTTAAATTAGCTTTGGATTTCCTTGTAATCCACATCAATAAATTTAGTGGCGTTCTTGTGGCTATCAGTCGCTTAACTATGACATAATTCTAATGCCTGTAAGGGTTGATTAGGTGTACATGGGCTGGCATGGATGTTCTGTTACAAGATCGAATCTTGTTGCCCCGACCAAATAAATATATTATTCATTTAAGTCAGCCATGTGCTGGCTTTCTTGTTGATAGGGTAATGAATAATATATTTCGTAATATATAGTTGATTCGGATTTTAGCGTATGTTGAAAGTGCTAAATATTCGTGATGTAAAATTGGTAATGATTGCAGATAAATCGCGATAGGAAGTTATGGAACACGTTATACACTTACCTGAGGAAGA
>CAINWC010000176.1 GCA_903854305.1 uncultured Pseudomonadota bacterium
TAACTTAAAGCTTTTTAACTTTAGTGTTGTTAACTTTTATCGTCTTCAAATGGCAGATTAGCTGCATCTTTAAAATCAGATGTATTGCGATGAAGCCAAACCCAGACTAGGATGCCAATAAACATGATAAAACTAGCAACGGTAGTCAAAATTCGGAGTGTATTAATATCCATTTTTCGTCATCCTTTTTGTGTCCTTAAATTAGCAGGTTTAAGTAACGATTACTTAAGGTGAGTGCCTAAAATTTGTAGATAAGCAATCATCGCATCGAGTTCAGTTTTATCTTTTACTTCAGCTGGCGCAGCGGCAATTTCAGCATCAGTATACGGAACACCAACTCTACGCAATGCTCGCATGTGCGATGGCATCGCTTCAGCATCAACAGGCGTTTTCTCTAACCAAGGATACGCTGGCATGATAGATTCAGGTACAAGATCACGTGGATTGATCAAGTGAATACGATGCCACTCATCGCTGTATTTACCACCGACGCGATGTAAGTCTGGACCGGTACGTTTACTACCCCATTGAAATGGATGATCGTAAACAAACTCACCAGCCACTGAATAATGACCGTAGCGCAAAGTTTCAGCACGGAACGGACGAATCATTTGCGAATGGCAGTTGTAGCAACCTTCACGCTCGTAAATGTCGCGTCCAGCTAGTTGTAGCGCCGTGTAAGGTACCAAACCTTTGATTGGCTCAGTGGTTGATTTTTGAAAGAACAATGGCACGATTTCCACAATTCCTCCAAAGGCTACCACTAACAAAATGAGCGCAATCATCAGAAAGTTATTGGTCTCAATTTTTTCGTGGCTGAAACCACTTTTTGTTTCATGATTAGACATAATAGTTTTCCTTAAGCGTGAGCAGCAACTGGTGGAATAGTGGCCGTTGCAGCTTTACCGCTGGTTGCCGTTTTAAGTACATTCCACAACATAATGATCATGCCGCTTAAATAAAGCAGGCCACCTAGCAGACGAATGATGTAGTAGGGGTGTTTAGCTTTTACGCTTTCTACAAACGTGTAAGTTAATGTACCGTCAGTATTAATCGCACGCCACATTAGGCCTTCCATCACGCCGGAAATCCAAAGTGAAGAGATGTAAAGCACGATGCCAACAGTGGCTAACCAGAAATGCATTTCAATGGCTTTCATGCTGTACATTTGTTTTTGACCAAACAGACGTGGCACCATGAAATATAGTGCACCCATAGAAACCAAGCCAACCCAACCTAAAGCACCTGAGTGTACGTGACCAACAGTCCAATCCGTGTAGTGTGAAAGTGAGTTAACTGTTTTAATCGCCATCATTGGGCCTTCAAACGTACTCATACCGTAGAAAGACAATGAAACGATCATAAAGCGAAGAATAGGATCTGTACGTAATTTATGCCATGCGCCAGACATTGTCATCATGCCGTTGATCATGCCGCCCCAGCTTGGTGCTAACAAAATCAATGAGAATGCCATACCTAGAGATTGCGTCCAATCAGGTAACGCTGTGTAATGTAAATGGTGAGGACCCGCCCACATATAAGTGAAAATCAATGCCCAGAAATGCACGATTGATAAACTATATGAGTACACCGGACGATTTGCTTGCTTAGGTACAAAATAGTACATGATGCCTAGGAAGCCAGCCGTCAGGAAGAAACCAACCGCGTTGTGACCATACCACCATTGCACCATTGCATCTTGTACGCCAGCGTAGGCTGAATAAGATTTCATGAAGCTTGCAGGACTAGCCGCGCTATTTACAATATGTAGCAAAGCAACGGTAAGAATAAATGCACCAAAAAACCAGTTAGCGACGTAAATATGCTTAACTTTACGTTTAGCGATTGTGCCAAAGAATACCACTGCGTAAGCCACCCAGACTACGGCAATCAAAATATCAATTGGCCATTCCAGCTCGGCGTATTCTTTAGCTTGCGTGTAACCCAAAGGTAGGGACACTGCTGCTGCCAGAATAACCAACTGCCAACCCCAAAAGGTAAATGCAGCTAATTTCCCACAGAATAACTTTACCTGACAGGTGCGTTGTACTACATAGTAAGACGTAGCAAACAAGGTACAGCCACCAAAAGCAAAAATTACCGCATTGGTATGAAGTGGACGTAGACGACCGAAACTCGTCCATGGTAAGCCTAGATTGAGCTCTGGCCAGACAAGTTGAGCGGCGATAATCACGCCCACCAACATGCCAACCACACCCCAAACTACGGCCATGATTGAAAACTGTCGTATAACACTATCGTTATACGTGGATGATTCTACATTTAGTTCTTGCATTTGATTCCCCCCGTGGTGCTGATTAGGTACTTATTGATAATTCTTCGTGAGTTTCACACGTGACATTTTGTCGCACTAAGCCTCAAGCCTGTTTGATGTATATCAAGAGGCATGCAAAATACCGTTATTTGTGCCGCATAAGTTGAACATGGCTAACGAGTAAAGAGCGAATGTAACTAAGAATTACATTTTTTCTGATGAATGGGTTGTGAATCACTTAATTGATCAATTTCAGTCTGACTGATTGCTTGTAATAAGTTGTCACCATTGAGGTATCACAGAATGCGTTAGAACGGGTTTTCTGACGCTTTTTGTCACGCAATCCAGACCTCAATTAAAGTAAAAATGGTTGTTTATATTAACCATTATTTAGACCTTAATTCCCCCTTTAATAAAGCCTGCAACTTTTCACCAAGTATCAATAACTTAACGCAATAACCGTTACTATTAATATGTGATAACAAAAAAATAAACACAATGAAAGGCATCATCTTAATTATGAAGCTTTCCCGTAGCTATTCAGTCTTTAATATTTTTTCCGCCACTCAAGTCAATACAGAATCACCCTCTATTTTTAAGCGTAGGTCAAAGCAATTGTCTCTATGTTATATCGGCACGTTTATAAAATATCTGGTGATTTTATCTGGTGTGCTTTATACGATAATGGTTAGTCATAAAGTGCTGGCTGCTGAGGTTTATGCCAATTTAAGTTTAAAGCAAGCGATAGAAGTTGCACTCAGTAATAACACTGAGAATAAAATATCCTATCAGTCTGCGGCTATTGCAGAAAGCCAGTATCAAGAGGCGCTGTCTGCACGCTGGCCTACCTTAACGCTGCAAGGTAGTTTTCAGCGTAGAGATGAGGCGCCAACATTCGTGTTTCCTAGTTCAAGTATTCAGCTTCCACCAATGCTTGGAGGGTTTAGCGTTGCGGTACCTGAGCAAAACGTTAAATTATTCAATCGCGATACCACCATTACCTCACTACAGCTACTTTATCCGCTTTACACGGGCGGTAAAATAAACAGTTTGATCAGTCAGGCTGGCATTGGAAAAGAAATCGCTCAAGAAGAAATGCGGCACACAACATTGCAAGTGATTCGAGATGTGAAACGTTATTACTATGCAGCACAGCTTACGCAAAGCCTGATTGAAACTGCCAGTGGTACTGTAAGCCTGCTTTCCTTAACTCGAGATCTCACTAAGCGCATTTATGAAGGAGGCTCAGAAACCATTAATAAGCTTGATTATCTCAAAACAGATTTAGCGGTCTCTTATACAAAATCTGTAGAGGCTGATTTTTCAGCAAAACATAAATCTGCACTCAGCGCGTTAGTCAATGCCATGGGATTGCCGTGGGATAGCCAAATAAATCCGACTGACCGCTTGAATGTTAAGCAAATCAATACGCCCGAGGTTGATGCACTGGTACGGCAAGCCAGTGAGTTTAATCCGCAAGTTGGTATATTGAAGCTAGCAGTTAAAGCGGCAAATGCCAAAATTGATGAAGCGCAAAGTGGGCATCTACCACAAATTGCAATCACGGCAGATGCCAGTCATATTCAAAACTCCTATGATGCCGGTTTAACCAACGATACGAATCGTAATAGCTGGACGATAGGTTTAGGGGTTAGTTTGCCACTGTTCAATGGGTGGCGCACGACCAGCCAAGTGAGTACGGCTAAGCTACAGTATGCACAGATGCAGGAAAAGCAAAAGCTCGTTGAACAAGGCATTGCAGCAATGATTAAAAACTTGTTTATTGAATTTGATGGTTCACGCCAACAAATCACCATCTCTGAGCAAGCCAGCCAGATTTCTGAAGAAAATGTCGATCTGACTTCTCGTGCATTTCAAATGGGTGCGAGTAAACCGCAAGATGTGATTGAAGCGCAGATTTTGCATGCGATTATTAAAGGCAATCTGCTAAGAGCGCAGCATGACCAAATGCTTAAATTGGCGGAGATTGACTATATTCTGGGATCGGAACTTCAATAAATGTTTAAACGAGAGATGATGTTTGGTATCGCTGGGCTATTATTTTTTATTGCGGGTGAATCGTATGCGGATACAGCGAATCAAGTCGAAAATATTCACTTAGTGCTAGGTGGTAGTGCTATTGGGCTTAGAAATGCCACAAAGCAAGATGTTGAGATTACTTTTAATGTGGCTGCAAATGAGATTTTAAAAGTAAATGGGATAGAGTTAAATATTGTCATTTATCCCACTACAGAAAATCTATACTCGGCCTTTGATAAAGGGGAAATCAACGGTTTTTTTGGTACACCAATAGAGTTCTTAGCGCGTGAAGACCAGTTAAGTAAAGATCTGATGGGCGTGGTTTATAAATACGAACAAATAAAACAGGCCTTTGTTGTTATTGCAAGGAAAGAAGTCGGCTTTTCTAATTTAAATGATCTTAAAAATAAGCGATTAACGCTAGCCAGATATCAAGATACTGAAATGATCTATTTAAACACTTTATTACTTAAAAATCATATGCCTGAAATCCCTGTTTATTTTTCAGATCGCTTTGATGTGAAGAATTCAAATACTGCGATTATGGATGTTTTTTTTGGTAAGTCTGATGTCACGGTAGTGCGGGAAAGTGACTTCAAAACGGCCGTTGAATTGAATCCTCAAATTGGCAAACAATTAATCGTTGTGGATAAGTCCGTGCCTTATATTTATACGGTAGGGGCTGTCAGTAAAAAAATTCCAGCAGATCAAATTGCAAGAGTATTTTCGATTATTAAGGACTTTTCAAATACGGCTAAAGGGAAAAGCTTATTAAGTATTGTTCAAGTGAATGCAGTCACATCGATTTCGATGGAAGATACACAAAGTTTGCGTGACTTGTTAAAGGAATACAATGCTCTTAAAAAATTAAACAGTCCAAGACTAACTTCGACAGATAAAGAAAAAATAAAGCGTCATGCGCAATAAATTATTTCAGGGAATATTCGGACATTTCTTCTTACGAGCCAGCATCATCCAGACTTGCTCTGGATTATTATTACTTGCCGTCATACTGCCTTTTTTTAATAATATAGCCGATAAAATGGCGGCAGAGCAAGGCCGTACTTTTGCAAACAGTACGTTGTCAGCCAGCAATGACGCCCTTTTTAATCATGAATACAGTGTAATTGTGGAGTACTGTATTAATGTCATTAAGGAGACACCCAACATCATTTTTATTGTGTACAGCAAAAAAAATGGTGAAGAATTAATTATCACAAAAAACAAATGGTCTTTACAAAACAAATCGTTACCGTACTATAAAATTAAATTTCAAAATTATTCATCAGTGGAACTTGTAGAACAACCATACTTTATTAGTGATATTAAAAGGGGGTTTGTACAGTCCAGCACTTATGAGTATAGCCAGCCAGTGGTTAATGGCGGTAGGGAATGGGGCGTGCTGACGATTGGCTTTTCAAAAGAGGCTTACTTTTCCAATGTTAGGCGTTTTTATTGGACCGTTATAGCTTTTACCATTGGATCATGTCTGCTTTCATTTTATCTGTTTTTTGCATCCTCACGACGAATAAGAAAGCAGATTAGTCTAGTGGAAACCGTCGCCAATAGGCTGTCTGAAGGGCAGTTGTCAGTGAAGGCGTCAGAATCTGCGGTAGGTGAAATTGGCGTGCTTGGCAAAGCGATCAATGATATGACGAGTGCCTTGGTAGAGAAATCAACGCGGGTTTTTCAATTAGCGCAAATAGTGGAGCAAACCGATGATGTTTTTATCTTATTTGACGGAACGCTTCGTATCATCTTTGTGAATGATGCGGTGTCGACATTGACTGGATTTTCTGTCGCCAAATTCATTGGCATGACGGCCGTTGATCTGTCGAACCTACTCAATTTAAGTTTGCGTAACGTGTTGCGTGAATTTGGCTGGGTTCATACGAGTGCAAAAACAACACTAGTTCGAGATGTTGTTATTACCAAAGAGGATAAATCTTCAACAGATGTTGAAATGCGGTTAGAAACCATTTTCGACGATAACAGTCATGAAAAATATTTATTAGTAGTGCTATCTGACGTGACTGAACGAAAGCATATTGAATCTGAAACGCGCATCGCGGCTACCGCATTTGAATCTCAAGAAGGCATGATAGTCACTGACTCTGACAATGTGATACTGCGCGTTAACCATGCTTTTACTCATATTACTGGCTATACAGCTCAAGAGGCCGTTGGTAAGCGCCCTCAATTTCTAAAATCCGGTAGGCATGATGCTGTTTTTTTTACGGCAATGTGGGATAACATCAACAAAACTGGTGCATGGGAAGGGGAAATCTGGAATCGTCGAAAAAATGGTGAAGTTTATCCAGAGCACCTCACCATTACTGCCGTTAAAGACACGCGTGACATCATTACTAACTATGTGGCAACTTTAACTGATATTACTTTACGCAAAGCCGCCGAAGAAGAGATTCAGCACTTAGCTTTCTATGACCCGTTGACAGGCTTGCCGAATCGACGACTGTTGTTAGATCGACTTAAACATGCCGCTGCTTATAGTGCGCGTAGCGGTCGTGGCGGTGCAATATTGTTCCTTGATCTTGATCATTTCAAAACGCTTAATGACACGCTGGGGCATGATATCGGTGACTTGCTGTTGCAACAGGTTGCGCTACGGCTTGAATCTTGCGTGCGCGAAGGTGATACGGTTGCACGGCTTGGCGGCGATGAATTTGTAATTATGCTGGAAAATCTGAGCGAACAGGCTTTTGAAGCGGCAGCTCAAACAGAAGATATTGGCGAAAAAATACTCACTATTCTTAACACGCCGTATTCTCTGGCTAGCTATGAATACCAAAGTACTCCTAGCATCGGAGTGGTTCTTTTTAATAACCTGAATCAGTCTCAAGAAGAGTTGCTTAAGCAGGCCGATA
>CAINWC010000177.1 GCA_903854305.1 uncultured Pseudomonadota bacterium
GATTGTACAAAATGGTAAAGAAACTTTCTCTGTGCCTTTTGCAAGTGAATCAACAACTACTACATCACCATATACTTCTCCATACTCACCAGCGCCACAAGGTGGACTAGTAGTGCCTCCAATCTCACAAACAATGGGAACTAACTAAGTGGCTAATATCATCAACATTAACGGTCGTCAATGGCTTGCGGGAATGGCTTGGTGTAGTTTTGAAGATGCTCCTAGCAAAGACGAACTAAAAGAAGATGCCGGCAGACTTAAATCTGACTGGTATTCAGTTCGAATAGGTGAGAATGCAATCCAAAGTGGGTTCTGTAAACCTATTGAAGGTTTAAACCATCCTGGTAAGGTATTTAGCTTAGCCTCAATGTTAGCAGACTCGAAAGAGCAGCCTTGGCTCGGTATTTTTAAAATTGCTGATGGTTTATGGTGGTATATCGCTGTACGTGATGGTAATGCAATCTTACCGGATGGTGACGTTATCGGCGGTGAATCTGAAATTCGCGCTGCACAAGAAAGACATGCTGGTTACACCGACTGGAAATATGTCGAAGGTGACATGGAGTTTCTGTCAGATTTAATTAATGAAATAGAAGCAAAACCAACGCCGGTTAAATCTCTTACTTCTAGCAATCTGCCATTAGTACCTATCATTGCAGCTGGAACTATATTAATCATGCTTGCAGGCGGTGGTTATGCATGGTGGCATAAAAAACAGGTTAATGAAGAAATCGAACGTGTTGCTGCTATGGAAAAAATGCGTGCTGCTATGGCTGGTAATAAGCCTATAGCTGTTGTTGCGCCTTCGCCATTACTAACAACACCTCCACCAGACGCATGGCTTCATGCATGCGGCGCCATTATATCTAAATTACCAATGTCACTGTATGGCTGGACCTTTGATCTAGTGTCCTGCAACCAAACTTCTGTAAATGTTAGTTGGATCCGACAAGATGGTGCAACTGTAGCAAAACGTCCAGAAGGAGATTTGTCAGTAGAAGGTGACAAAGTAAATCAAGTGATTCAACTAACAAACCTTGAACAAAAAGGCACTGACCAATCCATTGAGTTAGCAAAAGCACAATTAGAAATGTTGACTTGGGCACAATCTATCAACATTCCATTATCACTGACACAGAACTTACCTCCTCCTCCATTACCTGGGGCGGCGCCTAAAACAACAGGTGCTGAAAACGTACCATTACCAGCACCGCACGCAGATATTAAATTTGATGTAAAAGTATCGCCATTTTCTTTACGTTTTAATTCAATTCCTGGCTTACGTTTAACTAGCCTGAAATCAACATCTAACGGCTGGGCTTTAGAAGGTGTGATATATGGAAGGTAGTCAATTAGTAGCAAAAGCAATGATGATTCAATTGCCGGCATCTTTGATCGATAAAGTAGCGATAGATCGTGCTACTGGTTCTGTTTATGTTGATCGTAGGTTTTCTGGTGATCCAGTGCTTTTATCTTGGCAAGATAGAAATAGATCTAATGGAATCGTGATGCATATTAAACCTTCAGATGTTGATGAAGTGGCGAAGTTGCGTGACAGTGGTATGCGTACAGCGGTAGATTCAGATATGATTTGTTAGTCCGTAACCATGCCATAGAAATCATTAGTGCTGCTGCAAAATATAGCGCGTCCGATATCCATTTGATGATGCGCGGTAGTTATGCAGAGATACAAATTGTTGTTAAAGGTGGTTTACGTGTTTTAAAAAGATTAACGCATGAAGAAGGTGAAAGCATTGCGCGAGCAATTTATCAAAGCCTCGCTAAAACACGAGATTCAAGTTTTAACCCACTCGATTTTCAGAATGCGCAGGTACCTGGTGATGCATTACCTCCCAGTATTGATGTAAGTTCCGTTCGTATTGTCCGTGGACCTTCATATCCGCAGGCGCGGGATGGTGCTTTTATGACGATGCGTTTGCAGTATTTAGCAGGTCATAAAGGTACAAGACAATCAGATTTAGCGAAGCTTGAATTTCCTAAAGCACCAAAAGGTGAATTTCGTCTTGGCGCAATGGGCTACAGGCTTTCACAAGTCGAAAAAATAAAGTCATTGATGGACGCTCCAAATGGTTTGATTCTTTTTACTGGCCCGACTGGCTCAGGAAAAACAACGGCCATGTTTGAAGCATTACAAGAAGTTGCAAGAACAAAACCACACCGACGTTTAGTTACTGTTGAAGATCCAGTCGAATACCCAATGGAATGGGCAGTACAAATGGCGGTGACGGGCGCTAGAAACGATAAAGAAACCGGTGAGGCCTTTGGTGAACGTGTGCGAGTTGCATTGCGCATGGCACCAAACATTATCTTACTGGGTGAATTGCGTGGACCAGAAGTTGCGGTCGCAGCACTCGAAGCCGCTGTCACAGGCCATCAAGTATGGTCAACCATGCATGTTACTGACCCCTTCTTATTTGTAGAGCGTCTTGAATTGATGGACAAAGAGCGTTTGGACAGACGTGTATTCTGCGACCATAAAATGGTACGTGGTGTGATTGCTCAACGATTATTACCGGAATTATGCCCACATTGCAGCGTACCGATTACATCAAAACTAGCAGTAATTTCAAAAAGGATTATAGAAGCCCTAAAAACTTGGGGTGATATTAGTTCAATAAGAGTTCGTGGTAATGGTTGTGATCATTGCGGCCATGATGGATCCATTGGTCGATTTGCTGTTGCCGAGGTGGTTGTAACAGATGCGGCGGTCATGTCTGATTTTATTAAGTTTGGCTCAGATATTGCCAGAAAGAATCACCGAGAAAAACCAGATTCAGACAAATCAATGCTGGAATCAGCCATTAAATATGCTTTCGGCGGTAATGTAGATCCACGTGACATAGAAGACTCTGTGGACTTAATCGTAGCTAAAGGTAAGGAATAATTATGGCAGCTAACAGCTTATTTAGTTTTTTCACTAAATCATCACGCCCTAAAACCCAACGTCAAGCCGCTAAGAAAACAAAAGGATTCGGCGCAAAAATAACTGCCATGGGTGATCGCATGGCGTTCAGTTGGAAAGTGAGGGAAGCACTTTACAGACATTTGGCCGCACAAGTTGGCAACGGAGTAACAATAGAAAAGGCACTAGATACTTTTAGAACTCGTCTACAAAGACGCAAGAAAATAAGCTCAGATAAAATCATTGCTGATATTAGCCGCAGAATGCGTGATGGTTCCACCTTGGCCAATGCTTTAAACCAATGGATTCCACAAGATGAAGTCAATGTAATCAGCAGCGGTGAATTGTCTGGCAACCTGCCCCGCTCACTGGATCTTGTCATTGAAGCTAAACGCAGGATCGCACGCGTCAATAGCGCACTTAAATCATCCATGGTTTCACCTGGTATATATCTAGTAGCCGTTTATGGCATGATCTGGGCCATTGGTCGTTACGTTACCCCCAGTTTAGAACAAGCACTTCCAAAAGAGAAAGCAAAAGGTATTGTTTACGGACTATATGCCGCCGGTGATTTTGCAAATAGTTTGTGGGCATTAATTCCGCCTATGCTCGTTATTATTCTAATCATCATGATTGTTAGATCTTTACCTAAATGGGTAGGTAAAAACCGCATTGTTGCCGAATCTTTTTTCCCATATTCATTTTACCGTGACATCAACGGCTACACATGGTTAATGAGTTTTACTGCCCTCCTACGTGCTGGTATGGCCGACGTTGAAATACTTAAACGTCAAATCACACAAGCATCTCCTTGGCTGAAAGAAAGACTGCACGGTTTATGGTGGCGTATGGAGAACGGTAAAAGTTTAACCGATGCGCTTTTAGAAAAAGGTAAGAATGGCATGCCTCCATTTGGCTTCCCTAATCCAGATATTGTGGATGACATTTCGTCATTAGCCGACTTCCCAGATTTTCCTGAAAAGATTGCCATCCTCGCCACTCAATGGTCTGAAGAATTAGAAGCATCAACTCTAGCAAGAGCTAAAGCGTTCGGTTTTTGGATGGAAATTCTGATGTATATGGTCATGGGCGTTCTGATGGTTGCTATTAACTCGATGTCGACACAGATAGGAACAGTCGCAGGCGTTTCTTAAAGAAGTATTTAAGTTTTTTTGTTGTAAGTAGTGTAGTCCCAGTAGTAGATGTTATCCGGTGTAGTTTTGTTGTTTTTTTTCTGTAGTTCATTTTTTATATATTAGGAGTTTTAACATGAGTGAAATTTTAGGTACCCTCTTTAAATATTTAGTTGCTTTACTTGGCGTTGGTGCCGTTGTCTTAATCTTGTATCAAGTTTTTGGTACCAACAAAACGCAAAATGCAATTTCTGACTTAACGCAATTGCAAGCTAATTCACAAGCACTTTACAATGGTCAAAACACTTTCACAACTTTGACTAATACTGTTGCAGTAAGCGGTAAATTAGCAACAACTTCTATGATTGCCGGTGCAGCTGCATTGCAAAATCCATGGGGCGGTGCAGTAACGATCAACGTGAACGGCGGTAATGCTGCGCAATTTGATATTACTGAAGCAGCTGTACCACAAGAAGCTTGCGCTAAGATGGTGGTTGGTTTATCTACTGTTGTAGCGTTGAAAGTCAATGCTGTTGCTCAAGTTCTGCCGCTCGATGCAGGTACAGCCGTTACTGCTTGTAACGTAGCTGCAAATACTTTGATTTACACATTCGCTCATTAATTAATCATGATGTTAAGCGAAGTTGTATTTTCTGACTTGTTCGTAGCAGATCCTGCTGCGGACAGTTGGTATAAATCCACACCCGA
>CAINWC010000178.1 GCA_903854305.1 uncultured Pseudomonadota bacterium
AGCCGGTACTGTGATCTGCCGTCAACCCTTGGTATCTTCCTGTTACGCGTATGTCACCGATGCCTTTTGAAGAGGAGGTGTCATATTCATCAAGGGTAGGATAGGTGCCGCCATAGGTGCCATGCGAACGGCTAAACACGGGTAGTTGAACATTGACTGCCCAATCTTGGTTATAGCTATGATCTAAACCTAGCGTTAAATTGCGATTGATGGTGGTGTCTTGCGTTTCTGGAGTATTTGCAGAAACTTCATTACGACTTACCGATTTTGTGCCGCTGCGATAATCATTTTGTTTAAAGTAGTCAAAACGGATGTCAAAACGCGTTCCTTCGCCTGAGGCAATGCCTTGGGTCGTCCAGTCTGAATTAAGCGTACAGCCACAGCTGGAGCAGGCTAGAGACGGGGTGGTGTAAATGAGCGCTAAAATGGCGAGTGATGTAGCCACATGGCTTTTTTTTATCAGAAAATTCATATTTTTCGCTTGTGTATCGAGGTTGATTATCGAAGTTGAGTATTGAGCGAATTATAAAGAGCCATCGCTATGATGTACATGTGGCATATTGTCGCAGGCCAGCCTTTCAAGCTGGTGCTGTTAGATTCTATTAAGTCGGATTGTCACTTAACAGCAGATGATAAAGTGGTGTAATATCATGTACATGAAAAAAATATTCGCGTTTTGTACGACTGTTTTAGTCTGCTTGTCTTTTACGGCGCAAGCCCATGAAAATCACATACAACATCAAAAATCCACATTGGCGATGAGTGTGGCATTTGATGCTACCGGTAATTTATGGCGTGCAAGCAGTGATGGTGCGTTTGTGCAGGTTGATAGCAGCCGAGATTTAGGTAAAAGTTTCTCTCAACCTATTTTGATTAACCCCATCGCACAAAATATTGCAGCAGATGGCGAAGCGCGCCCAAAAATCACTGTGGGGCCAGAAGGTAATATATACCTGACTTGGACTCAAGCTTTGGCAAAACCATTTACGGGCTATGTGTGGTTTGTACGATCAATCAATGGCGGTAAAACTTTTGAAGCACCTATTATCGTGCATCAAGATCGCGCGGAAATTACGCATCGGTTTGATGCACTCAATGTAGCTGCTAATGGCAATATCACCGTTGCGTGGGTTGATAAACGCGATTTAATAGCGGCCAAAGCTGCAAGTAAACCCTACGAAGGCGCCGCTATTTACTACGCAGTTTCAAGCAACAAAGGTGTGAGCTTTACCCCTGAACAAAAGCTCGCGGACAGCAGTTGTGAATGTTGCCGCATCGCCTTTACCAATAAGCCTGATGGCACGGTTGTGGCCATGTGGCGGCATGTGTTTGAAGGTGGCGAGCGCGACCACATGATTGCAGAAATCCCACTTAATGCGGGTCAAACACCCGTGGTTAAGCGTGCAACCTTCGGTCGCTGGAAAGTCGATGGTTGTCCGCATCACGGCGCAGCTTTGGCGACGGGTGGTGAGGGTAAAGATTGGTGGGGTTATCACATGGCATGGTTTGATGGCGGCAATGATGAAACAGGTAAAAATGCCAATTTATTCTATGCGCGTATGGATGGCGTAGCATGGGTTTCATCACCTGCCAAAAAGTTTGGTAATCATAAAAATCAGGCAGGCCACCCAGCATTATTGAGTGTAGGCGAAAAAGTTTGGTTGGTTTGGCGCGAAACCGAAACAAAAGAGGGGGTTACAAAAAATACAGTGATGCGACTGTTTTCAGAGGATGGTGGTAGAAGTTGGGATGATGTTAAGGCTATTGCGACTACGTTAGATAAAGCGGATTACCCACAATTGCTCACTAAAGATAATCAGCCATACTTAGCGTGGAATACCTTGAAGGATGGCTTGCAGATGGTAGGTTTATAAGTCGTTTACATGCACCACACTTTTGTGTTGTGTGTAAGTTCCATCCAAATAGCCCAGGCGCTTGCGCTACTCAATAATAAGCCTGGGAGGCGCATGCCGTAGGGTTCCACCAAGTTAGTTTTAAGTTTCAGCCATAACCATGGCGCAAAAAATAATGAGATGCTTGAGCCTAATGCAAATGCTGCCATGCTGAGCGCGCCGCCCAATGGGTTGCCGTTAAACGATGAAATAATCAGCGCAGAATAAAGCAAGCCACAAGGCATTAATGCCCACAGCACGCCAATATAAAAACTGCCGCCTTTGACCAAACTTAGTTTTTTTACATGACGCCAG
Source organism: uncultured Pseudomonadota bacterium (assembly GCA_903854305.1). GTDB lineage: Bacteria > Pseudomonadota > Gammaproteobacteria > Burkholderiales > Methylophilaceae > Methylotenera. Next base: position 2,208 of record CAINWC010000178.1, read on the forward strand.
ATACTACGCCCAGCTTGATCGACCCAAATAGGCTGACGTGCATAAGCGAGTAATATAACTCCCCAAAAAAATACCAGCACATGAAAAAAAGTCCAAAGCGGATGGAGAATTGCGCTGTAGCTTGATAACCAAGCAATGCTCTGAATAGCAAATGTAGCGATGGCGCCCATTGCCGCATAGCCACACAAGCGGCCTAGATGATAAAGTTGAATAGCGTAGGGTTGTTGTGATGATTGCGATAATGAAGTGCAGGCCGCGCCACACATGGCAACGCAATGCGGTCCGCCAGCCAAGCCCATCACCAGTGCACTGTAGATTAGCGCCGTTTGCATGGTTGAATGATTATTTATTCACGCCGGTGGCGGCATGGTTTCGTGCCAGCATCGCTGGCTCTAGTGCATTTTTTTCTGCGGGGCTTAGGGCTTCTGGTGCTTCTGTATCTGGCGATTGATTCGCTAATGTTTTGTTAATATCAAGGCCTTTTTGGTAATAGTCTTCGTCTATTATTGGGTCGCGATGACTCACGGCAATATACACAGTAATCAGGCTGGCAACGACAACAGCTGCTGGGCCGCCAAAGGCTAACCAAGCGTAACCATGATGCCACCATGCTTTCTTTTGATCGTCTGCATTCACTTTATTATCTTGCATCGCTTTATTCCTTATATAAACTTTATCGCCATGTCGTAGCGATGTGTCTTAGCTACGGTTCTTATCTGGCCAAATAAAAAATAGATTGTTCAGAAACGTGTTCTGGTTTGCCTACGGCATCAATTTCAAACATTATTTTATGTGAGCCACTATTGGTAGAGCCGTCTAATATTTGCAGGCTAACAGAAAACATCCTTGAAGATGCTGCCTTAACCTTAAATTCTTTTTTCGAAACTACCGATAAGCCTTTTAAACCAGAAACTGAAATACGATACGTTTCAGGTAACTCCGTGGCATTGGTAATTTGTAATCGGTAGACATTTTCAACATTCCCATCTGGGACCAGTCGAGACATTACCCCATTATCTCTAAGTACATCCACAGTAAATGATGAACGTAAGCCCAGTGAAACGGCAAAGCCTATACAAAGTAACATTAACACTGCACTGTAGATTAACACCCTTGGGCGCAGTATCTTTTGCACAATCTCATGCTTAGACCAATGCTGGCTGATGCCATTTTGCGTTGAAAAACGTATTAAGCCACGCGGATAGTCCATCTTATCCATCACGCTGTCGCAGGCATCTACACATAACCCACAACTGATACATTCATATTGCAAGCCGTCTCGAATATCAATGCCAACTGGGCAAACTTGCACACAAAAGCTGCAATCAATACAGTCGCCTAAGCCTTTTTCTTTGGCATTCACATTACGTGAACGTCCACTGCGAGGCTCACCACGTTCTTCATCATAAGTAACAATCAGCGTGTCTTTATCAAACATCGCACTTTGAAAACGTGCATAAGGACACATGTATTTACATACTTGCTCACGTAAAAATCCAGCATTACCATAGGTGGCAAAGCCATAAAAACAGATCCAAAATGTTTCCCAAGGACCTAAGCTAACATGCATGATGTTTTGAATCAGCTCACGAATCGGCGTGAAGTAGCCCAAAAATGTAAAGCCAGTCCACATAGAAAAACTAATCCACACAAAGTGTTTAAGCCACTTTTTGAACACTTTATTGACGCTGAGTTTAGCGCTGTCTAACTTGATGCGTGCTGCACGGTCACCCTCAATTTTGCTTTCTATCCATAAAAATATTTTAGTGTAGACCGTTTGCGGACAAGAAAAACCACACCAAAGTCGTCCCGCCACGGCGGTAAATAAGAATAATGCCAGTGCAGCAATAATGAGAATCACCGCGAGATAAATTAAATCTTGCGGATACAGAATTAAGCCGAAAATGTAGAAACGATGCGTAGTAATGTCGAGCAATAATGCTTGCCGATTACCCCACTCAAGCCAAGGCATGCCGTAAAACACAACTTGAGTAATCCAAAGCGTAATCCAGCGCCAGTTAGTAAAGTATCCGGAAGTGCTACGCGGATAGATTTTCTTCTGCGCTTCGTACAGCGACACAAATTCTTCTTGCGATGTGTCACTGACAATAGGAATTACTTTTCTTGGTTTCTTTTGACTCGTCATTACTTAGTGTTACTCATGTTGATTTAACTCACTTGGGCATTACTTATTTTTAATCACTTGATTCAACATTGTCAGTTAAATCGTCTGACTTTTGACTATTGGTCACGTTAGAAAAACTCCACACATAAGCCGCTAATACATGAATTTGTTCAGGGGTTAAACGGCCACCTTGGGCTGGCATGATATTTTCCTTGCCCAAATTAATCCGCTCAATAATGGCCGCTTCACCAAAACCATGTAACCAGATGTTGTCGGTTAAGTTCGCTGAGCCGATGTCTTGATTCCCTTTGCCATCCGCACCATGACACGCAGCACATACGGCAAACTTTTCTTTACCTAGTTTTGCGCGCGCGGCATCATGCTTACTGTTAGATAAGCTCAATACATAGTTAGCCACGTTTTTAACGTCATCTTGGTCACCAACTGCTGCTTGCATAGGCGGCATCATGCCGTGTCTGCCCAATGTGATGGTTTCTTTGATCTTCTCAGGGCTGCCGCCATGTAACCAATCGTGGTCCGTCAGGTTAGGAAAACCTTTGCTACCGTGTGCATCTGAACCATGACACTGTGAACAATTGTTCATAAACAAACGCTCGCCAATCGCCATCGCCTTTGCATCGTGCGCGACATCTTCTATCTTCATGGCCGTGAATTTTGCGTAGATCGGTGCGAGGCGTTTATTGGTTTCTGCCACTTCATGCTCGTATTGTCCAACTTCAGTCCACTGAAGTACGCCTTTATAGTTGCCTAGACCGGGGTAAATAATGAGGTAGACAATACCAAATACGCAGGTAAGGACGAACAAATACATCCACCATCTTGGTAATGGGTTGTTCATCTCAACAATATCTTCATCGTAGATGTGTCCTGTTGTGTTGTCGGTTTCACTCATCTGTTGTACTTTGCTTGTGCCAAACAGTAATGCCAGGCAGCCAACAATGCCGCCGATGGTAATCACAGAGATAAAGTACGGCCAAAAATTACTTGTAAAATCATTCATCATTCATCTCCCTCAAACGGCAGATTCGCCGCTTCGTCAAAATTATTTTTATTGCGCTTAGACCAAGCCCACAACAATATGCCAATAAATGTCACAAAGGTTGCAAGCGTGGCAATGATGCGTAAATCGGTCATATCCATTGTTATTGATCTCGCGAATAGTATTTTTAAATAGCGTTTTTAAAAACGTTATTTAAGGTTCGTTCCCAGAATTTGTAAGTAGGCAATCAGTGCATCCATCTCTGTTTTCCCGTATACGTCATTGGCCGCGTTTTTAATCTCTTCTTCTGTGTAAGGTACGCCAGCTATTTTAAGCGCGCGTAAGTGTGCGGGCATGTGCATGGCATCCACTTTATCTTTGTTTAGCCAAGGGTAGCCAGGCATCACTGATTCCGGTAC
>CAINWC010000179.1 GCA_903854305.1 uncultured Pseudomonadota bacterium
ATTCACGCTCCTGTACATCGAGTGTGACGCGGCGTTTCTTTAAATGGCCTGGGCTTGTTTCAACAAACACATAGCTATAGAGCCCCTCAGTAATGAGCGCGCTGTTTGGAATGCGAATCGCTTTTAGATTGCGATTGTTGAGCGGTGTGATACGCGCATACATTTCTGGCTTGAGTTTGTTTTTGCTATCAAGTGAGCAGCGCACTTGGATGCGTCTAGTAACAGGATCCACCATGGTGCCGATTGATTGAATTTTTCCAGTAAAGCTTTCGTTTTGATATGCATCTACTTGAATTGAAATAGGTTGGCCAATCGATACCTTACTCAAGTCACGCTCTGGCAAGTCGATCGTTGCCCAAAGATGGCTTGGGTTGGTGATGATAAATAGCGGCGTAGTTGCATCAGGTCTCACTTCATTACCGACGTTAATTTGACGGTCAACGATGACGCCAGCCATGGGCGCTTTGAGTGTAAACGTTTCGGCGCCCGCTACACTATTGCTATCGATGTTGAGGTTTTTGAGGCGGCCTTTTGTGCGGGTTGCTTCAGCTTGTGATTGCGCCATATCGGCTTCAGAAGATTCAAAATCTTTGTGTGCAATGACGCCGCCATCTAACAACATCTGGCTACGCTCTAAGGCTTTACGCTTTAATTCTAAATCCGCAATTGCTTTACGGTAGTCTGCAATAGCGCCGCCTAAATCAGGGGAATCAATACTCACTAAGGCTTGACCAGCTTTGACGGTATCACCAAGCTGCGCATGTAATTTAGTGGCGCGACCTAAAATAGGGGAACTGATACGGCTTGTAAAATTCTCATCAAAACTGATTTTGCCATTGAGTGGTTCAGCCGTTGGCGCCACCATCTCAGTGACCGTTTCAATCTTAAGATTAGCTTCTTGTGGGGAGTCTTCTGGCAATACCACCTCGTCCGCACTTTTATGGACGACTCTTGGACCTGCATTCGCATGAATACTAGAAAAACATAATAAGCTTGCAATCAATGTGGCGATGAGTGGGTGGATAGGTTGTTTCATTCTATTCCTTTGTTATTGCGCTGATGTATCTGGGTTGTCTATTGAGGTCATGGCGGCTTTCCAAGCGGCGAGTGACTTAGCAAAATCGGCATGTACAGTGGCAGCATCAAGTTGAAGTGCCCTAAGCACGCGGCGTGCATCAAGTAAATCGGTGATGCCTGTTGCACCATGGCTGTAGGCAAATTCAGCGGCATCAGCCGCTTTTTGCGCTTCCGTTAAAATTTGCTCATCAAAGCGTTGTAGCTTTTCATTGGCTGCTTGCAAGTCTGCATTTGCCCGTTCAATTTCACTCAAAGCAGCAGCATGAATTTGTTCTTTTGCTTCTTGTGCCGCTGATAAATCAACTTGTGCGCGTGCGATTTCGCCCTGGTATTCATAGTTAGTAAAGAGTGGAATGCTGACCGCGGCGCCAATCGTGTTTTCACCAGCACCCGGCAATTGGCCAGGAAAGTGTTGGTATTGCAAAGAGATGTTCACATCTCTTGTTTTAAGAGCATTGGCAAGGCGTGTGTTTTCTTCAGCTTGTTTTGCACGCGCTTCTGCGGCTAACACATCAGGACGTTGATTGATGTTTTTTTGTGTAGAAACATCAGCTAATGCTTGTGTATCTGGCCAGCGATCTTCAGCATAAATGGTGCTCGCATTGGCCTCTTTGCCGATAAGGTAAGCAATATTGCTTTGCGCTTTTTCCTTATTAGCCTGTGCTTGGCGAAGGTCATTCTTAGTTTTAAGTAAATCCACGCGGATTC
>CAINWC010000180.1 GCA_903854305.1 uncultured Pseudomonadota bacterium
CGGCACAATGTGGATAACGGCGCACAGATCATCGACATCAACATGGGCTGTCCTGCCAAGAAGATCTGCAACGTGATGGCTGGTTCGGCTTTACTTAAAGATGAGCCACTAGTTGCACAAATCCTACGGGCCGTAGTGAACGCTGTTAACGTGCCTGTGACCTTAAAGATTCGTACAGGTTGGGATAAAAACAATCGTAACGCGGTGCAAATTGCCAGAATGGCAGAAGATTTAGGTATTCAGGCCTTGGCGATGCATGGCCGTACGCGCGCTTGCCTTTATACGGGCGATGCGGAATATGACACGATTGCTGCAGTAAAACAGGCCATTAAAATTCCACTGATTGCTAACGGTGATATTACTACACCGGAAAAAGCTAAATTCGTACTGGACTATACAGGTGCGGATGCGGTGATGATTGGTCGTGCCGCGCAGGGTAGGCCGTGGATATTCCGCGAGATTGAACATTTCATTAAAACTGGCGAGCATTTACCACCACCTGAAGTGACTGAGATTCGTGCGGTGATGTTGACGCATTTACATGATTTATACGAGTTTTATGGCGAGCTCACAGGCATGCGCATGGCACGTAAGCATATTTCCTGGTATACAAAAGGCTTAAAAGATTCTGCTAACTTTCGCCATAGCATGAATACGCTGCAAACCATACCGCTACAATTGGCGGCGATTGACGAGTTTTTTGATCACTTACAGAGTCGCGATAATCGTTTGCAATACGATTCAAACGACAATATTGAAACAACTGGTCAAATTGAAACCAGCTTAGTACTTAAGGTTGCGTAATGAATAAATGTGAACTCGCCAACAGCGTAAAGTCATCGTTAGATCAATACTTTAAAGACTTAGATGGCGAACCGCCACATGCGATATATGACATGGTATTAAGCTGCATAGAAAAACCGTTACTGGAATATGTGATGCAGCACGCCACGGGTAATCAAAGTAAAGCTGCAGAAATATTAGGCTTAAATCGCAATACCTTACGTAAAAAAATTCAGCAATACAATATTGAGTAATTCACTTTACTCGATTATTTTTTCCTTCGTCATCAACTTCATTAGAGCTTTCAAATGGCAACTATTAAACGTGCGCTTATCAGCGTTTCTGACAAATCTGGTATTTTAGAATTAGCACTGGCACTCACTAAGCTAAATGTAGAAATATTATCCACCGGCGGCACGGCAAAAATGTTCCGTGAAAACAATATTCCAGTCATCGAAGTCAGTGATTACACTGGCTTTACTGAAATGCTAGATGGTCGCGTGAAAACCCTGCACCCGAAAGTACATGGCGGTATTTTAGGACGTCGCGATTTACCTGAACATGTGGCGGCAATGAAGGCTGCAGATATTCCTAATATCGACATGGTAGTGGTGAATCTGTATCCGTTTGAAGCGACTGTAGCGCAGCCAAATTGCACACTTGAAGATGCGATTGAGAACATTGATATCGGTGGCCCAGCCATGGTGCGTTCTGCCGCTAAAAACTGGAAAGATGTCGCGGTGCTGACTGATGCCAGCCAATATGCGGATGTCATCAGCGAACTACAAAGTACAGGCGGCGCGGTGGCTGAGGCCACAACTTTTGCACTATCAGTCGCCGCATTTAATCGCGTATCGCAATATGATGCAGCCATTAGCAACTATTTGTCGGCCATTGATTACACGGCCAGCATAGCGAGCAGCAAACCCGTTTCTCACCAATTTCCAGCCCAAAGCAATGCCAACTTTATTAAAGTACAAGATTTACGTTATGGCGAAAATCCGCATCAACAAGCCGCGTTCTATCGCGATTTACACCCAGCACCGGGTTCATTGGTGACTGCACAACAATTGCAAGGTAAGGAATTAAGCTTTAACAATATTGCAGATGGCGATGCCGCTTGGGAAACCGTCAAGTCTTTTGACTCGACTTCCTGCGTGATCGTAAAACATGCTAACCCTTGCGGTGTGGCTTTGGGTGCTAACGCGCTTGAGGCTTACACTAAGGCTTTTCAAACTGATCCTAGCAGCGCATTTGGCGGCATTATCGCGTTTAATACTACGGTTGATAAAGCGGCTGCTGAAGCGATTTCTAAACAATTTGTAGAAGTGTTGATTGCCCCAGACTATACGGCAGAAGCCTTGGCTATTTTTACAGCCAAAGCCAATGTGCGCGTACTTAAAATTGCATTGTCTAAAGGTGGCGATACGCCGTTTGAACAAGGCAGAAACTCTTACGAAACTAAACGCGTAGGTTCTGGCTTATTGATTCAAACCGCTGACAACCATGAGATTAGTCAATCTGACTTAAAAGTAGTGACAAAAAAACAACCAACGCCACAACAAATGGCCGATATGTTATTTGCTTGGCGCGTCGCTAAATATGTGAAATCAAACGCAATCGTATTCTGTGGCAACGGCATGACGCTAGGCGTAGGTGCAGGTCAAATGAGCCGCGTAGATAGTACCAAAATCGCCGCGATCAAAGCGCAAAATGCAGGACTAACGCTTAAAGACTCAGTCGTCGCGTCTGATGCATTTTTCCCGTTCCGCGATGGCATCGACGTGCTGGCAGAAGCCGGCGCAAGCTGTGTGATTCACCCAGGTGGCAGCATGCGCGATGAAGAAGTGATTGCCGCCGCTGATGAACATGGCTTGGTGATGGTGGTGACTGGCATTCGTCATTTTAGACATTAGGCCACCCCTATTCATTAAATTTTCGTCGCTATACCGCGTTGCTCATAAAAAATTATTCCTTACATATCAAACATATGCTACGTCTTAATTTTTCACTCGCGCCTTGTCTAGCTTAGAATATTAAATTAATAGAAGTACCCATTAAGTGATAGATACTCGGAAAAATAAAGCAATGAAAATATTAGTCATCGGTGGTGGTGGTCGCGAGCATGCACTTGCTTGGAAAATTGCCCAAAATAAAGAAGTCAGCCGCGTATATGTAGCACCAGGAAATGCAGGCACCGCCACTGACCCTGATATGCTTAATGTTGCTATTACTAGCGTGCCGGATTTGGTTAGATTTGCGCAAGATGAACAAATACACCTCACCATTGTCGGGCCAGAAGCGCCTCTTGCGGCTGGTGTGGTAGATGCTTTTCATGCCGCTAACCTTAAAATTTTTGGCCCAACAAAAGCAGCTGCGCAACTAGAAGGCTCTAAAGATTTCGCTAAAGCTTTTATGGTGCGCCACAACATTCCAACTGCTGCTTACGCGACGTTTACCGATGCTACAGAAGCGCATGAATATGTGAAGCAACAAGGTGCGCCAATTGTAATTAAGGCGGATGGTTTGGCTGCGGGTAAAGGCGTAGTCGTTGCGATGTCTGATGATGAAGCGCATGCGGCGATTGACGCGATGTTATCTGACAACAAGCTCGGCAGTGCTGGCGCACGCGTGGTGATCGAAGAATTTTTAACCGGCGAAGAAGCCAGTTTTATTGTGATGGTCGATGGCAAAAATATCTTGGCATTAGCCACTAGCCAAGACCATAAACGACTATTAGATCACGACCAAGGGCCAAATACTGGTGGTATGGGCGCTTATTCACCTGCGCCAGTCGTCACGCCTGAAATTCACGCAAAAGTGATGCGCGAAATTATTCGCCCAACAGTTGAAGGCATGGCAAAAGATGGGTTGCCATACACCGGTTTTTTATACGCTGGCTTGATGATTTCACCCGATGGCGGCGTGAAAACCTTAGAGTTCAATTGCCGCATGGGCGATCCTGAAACGCAGCCGATTATGATGCGTTTAAAATCTGACTTTGTGGCACTGGCGGAGCATGCTGTGAACGGCACGCTAGACCAAGCTGAAGCGCAGTGGGATAGACGTACTGCACTTGGCGTAGTAATGGCTTCAGCCAATTACCCAGATACGCCAAGATTGGGCGATGAGATTACAGGCTTGCCTAAGCATTTAGAAGACGCGCATGTATTCCACGCGGGCACAGTACTAACAGATGGTAAAGTGCTTACCAGCGGCGGCCGCGTATTATGCGTTACCGCATTGGGTGAAACAGTAAAATTCGCCCAACTGCAAGCCTACAAAATAGTCGATGAGATTAAATTCAACGGCGCTCAACACCGCACAGACATTGGCTACCGCGCCATTAAAGGTTAATGCAATGGATACCAAAGCAGTTTTACATTATCTGCAAGACCTGCAATCACGCATCGTTGAATCGCTAGAACTCGTAGACGGTAAAAACTTTCTGCATGATAGCTGGAACCGTCCAGAAGGCGGTGGTGGTACCTCTTGCTTGTTAGAAGAAGGTAATGTTTTTGAACGTGCCGGCGTAGGATTTTCGCATGTGTTGGGTAGCAAGTTACCGCCTGCCGCAACCGTAGCACACCCAGAGGCTGCGGGCCGTGGCTGGGAAGCAATGGGCGTTTCACTGGTGCTGCATCCGCGCAACCCTTATGTGCCAACTGTACACATGAACATTCGCTTTTTTGTCGCAGAAAAAGAAGGCGAAGCACCTATTTGGTGGTTTGGCGGCGGCATGGATCTCACGCCTTATTATGGTTTTGAAGAAGATTGCGTGCATTTCCATCGCACCAATAAAGCCGCTTTAGATGCTTTTGATGTGTCGTATTACCCGCAATTTAAAAAACACTGTGATGAATATTTTTACCTAAAACATCGTAAAGAGCCGCGTGGCATCGGTGGCATCTTTTTTGATGACTTTAACGAATTAGGCTTTGAGCGCAGTTTTGAATTACAACGTGCCGTGGGTGATAGCTTTATACAAGCTTATTTACCGATAGTGCAACGCCGTAAGGACACGCCATACACCGAAAATGAACGTGACTTTCAAGCGTACAGACGCGGTCGCTATGTAGAATTCAACTTAGTTTATGACCGTGGCACGCTATTTGGCTTGCAGTCGAATGGCCGTACTGAATCTATTTTAATGTCTATGCCGCCAGTGGTGAAATGGCGCTATGACTGGAAGCCAGAGACCACCAGCCCAGAAGCCAAGCTTTACTCTGACTTTTTGATTGATAAAGACTGGCTGGCTGTTGCTTAATTGCTAGTAGCATCACTTTCATGACAAACACGCTTACCGAAACACAAATACAAACAAAAGCCCAAGCGCAGGACTTACTCAATTTCATTGATGCAAGTCCTAGCCCTTGGCATGTGGTGCATACCGTTGAGCAACGGTTATTAAGTCAGGGATTTACACCGTTAAACGAAACACAAGCTTGGCTACTTAAACCAGCAGGTAGCTATTACGTAATCCGTGGTGACGCCTCTATCATTGCGTTTACATTGGGTAACCAATCACTTACCAAAACAGGTTTTCGCATGGTAGGTGCGCATACAGATTCACCAAGTTTGCGGCTTAAACCCAATGCGGCTTATGGTAGCGATGGCTTAGTGAGAATAGGCGTAGAAGTTTATGGCGGGCCGATTTTAGCGACATTTTCTGACCGTGACTTAAGTGTAGCTGGTCGGGTAAATATTCGTACAAGCGCAGGTTTTGAAGCTCGCTTAGTAAAGTTTGATGATGCCGTCATGCGCTTGCCCAACTTAGCGATACACATGAACCGCGAAGTGAATGACAAAGGCTTAGTATTAAATAAACAAACTGGACTACCCCTTATTTTTGGAGAAAGTGAAGTCGGCATTGAAGCGGAAAATCAGTTCTTAAAGCATATTGCAGATGCATTAACTGTTGAAGTAAAAGATATTTTAAACTTTGAACTCAATGTGTTTGATACGCAAAAAGGCGTGTTTTGGGGCGCGAATCATGAATTTATTGCAGATAGCCAGTTGGACAATTTAGCCTCATGCCATGCAGCTTTAACGGCTTTACTCGCAACAGAAAAACCAGACTCAACTTGCATCTGCGCTTTATTCGATCATGAAGAAGTCGGCAGTGAAAGCGCTGCTGGCGCCAGTGGTAGCTTTTTAGCTGACGTAGTAAGCCGCATTTCAATCAACCTGCAATTGGGTGAAGAAGCGCGATTACAGGCGATGGCGCAAAGCTTTTTCATTAGTGCTGATATGGCGCACGCCTATCATCCGAACCATCCTTCAGCTTACGAGCCCTGCCACCATGTGTTGGTCAACAAGGGCCCGGTTATTAAAACTAACGCCAACCAACGATATTCCACCAACGCAGAGACTGCGGCGCGCTTTATCACGTTATGTGAAAGCGCGAATGTACCTTATCAGCAATATGCGCACCGCACTGATTTAGGGTGCGGCAGTACTATAGGGCCAATCGTAGCATCAAACTTAGGCGTGCCTAGTGTAGATGTCGGCTCGCCGATGTGGGCGATGCATAGTATTCGTGAAAGCGCTGGTGTGCTTGATCATGGCTATATGATTGC